>JBBSXX010000052.1:0-4376 GCA_038045565.1 Nanobdellota archaeon | reverse complement strand
TGCTTGAATCTTTACAAGTTCCTTGGATTTCCCCACAATGGTTAGAAATAGAACGTAAATCTATGCCACCTAAAGTATTTAACAGATTTAGAAAAAACTTGTGGGTAACTGAAGGGGAGAACCCTTTTATGCCTGATGAAGGATGGTTGTGTTTTAAACCTTATTTATCAGAACGATCTCTATGTTATAATGGACCCCATTATGTGGGGGTTGACCTTGGATTAAAAAAAGATGCTGCTTCTCTTACTGTCTTACATGGAGAAGGGAAAAAATTAGTAGTTGACTTATATAGAAGGTGGTTAGGTAGTTCTGAAAATCCTGTAATAATATCAGAAATTGAAAAAGAATTAATAATGATTTTGAAAAATTTTAATGATTGTGTTTTGGTGTGTGACCCTTGGCAATTAATGGGGACTATTCAAAGATTTAGGGCTTCTGGAATAGAAGTTATTGAATATTATTTAACTGCGGAAAATGTAGGAAAACTTAGTAAAAATTTATTCTATTTATTTAAGAATCAAAGTATAGATTTACCAAAATACTCAAAGTTAGAAGATGAACTAAAAGGTTTACAAGTTGTTGAAAAAAACTATGGTTGGAGAATTGATCACAGTGCAGATACAAGTAGTGATATTACAATGGGTCTTGGTATGGCGGCTGTGGTTGCAATGGAAAGAATGATGGACCAATTTAGTGGAAAGGATCTGAGTGATTTAGGGTTTCTTGACCAAAAGTCTATTTTTCGTGCAGATGGGAAAAGGGAGTTTCTGGAGGTGATAGAAAATCCTAAAAGTGTTAAAAAAGAAAATTTTGGGGAAGTCCCAAAATTACATTCACATATAAAACGTCAGTTTTAAAATGTGGAATCCAAATCCATTAGGGCTAAATTGGCTTAAAAAAACTCAAGAACAGAAACAAGAGGATATACAAAAATATTTCCATAAATCCCCAATACCAGAACTTGAAAGAAGGATTAAACAAACACAAGAGGCTATAAAAATCTGTGAGCAAAATATTGAAAGACTCTATCCAGTATCCGTTCAGGAGCAAATTATGGTTGCAAAAAACACGGCTAAAAAAATTAAGGAAGAAATTGCAAAAGTACAAAAACAAATTGAAAATATTAAAACAAAAAGAAGAGGAAGAGAAGATCGCAAAGAAATTAAAAAAATTAAAGAATGGTTGAAATATGAGGAAGGGATGTTGTCTGAGGAGGAAATGATAAAAATCATAAAATTTGGGAAATGATATAAGAAGAGATTGCATTTTAAAAAAAGGTATGCTATAATCATGATATGAAATTACTTAAAAAATTACCCTCAAAATACATAAATGGTAATTGTATTAGTTATGCTCTACTCTGGTGTAATGGTTGTAACCAAGAAGTAGAAAGAAGAGGAACTTCTGGGTTAAAAGCTTTATCATGTGGTTGTGGACAGTATAAACACATGCAAAAAAGAAATAATCCAAATTATAAACATGGGGAAAACAAAACAAAAATTTATAAAGTTTGGATTTCTATGAAACAAAGATGTTATGATAAAAATTATAAAGGATATGCTTATTGGGGAGGTAGAGGCATAACAATATGTCCAAAATGGACAGATAAGTTAAATGGTTTTATAAATTTCAGGGATTGGGCACTAAATAATGGATATGCAGATAACTTAGAAATAGATAGAAAAAATACAAATGGAAATTATGAACCTTCTAATTGTCACTTCATGACAAGTAAAGAAAATCAAAGAAATAGAAGGAATAATGTAATAAAATCTTTAGAACAAGCTAATGAAATTAGAGAATTATACAAAACAGGGGATTATACACAAAAAGAATTAGGCGAAAAATTTGAGGTGTCTCAGTCAATAATTTCTAAGATAATATGCAATAAAACATGGGAGTTTTAAATGGAAGAAGAATACCCAGAAGATATTGGGGAAGATGTAGATGAGGTTCTCCTTGAAGAAATTTTAGAAGGAACTTCTGTAGGAAAAATAAAAAATCCTATTGGGAGACCTATCGGTATCCCAGCTACACAGGCACAAAAAGATGCTGTGGGTAAAGCAGCTAAAGAGTATCAGAGAAAATTGAAAGAAGGTTTAATTGAGAAGGAGCCCTGGGAAACTCATGGGGCTTACAGTTATTTATCTGGTGGAAGAGTCCCAAAGAAAAAAAGATATCTTTTAGAATTTGTTCATAAAGAAAGAGAGAAATGGTTAGAAGAACTCGGAGGGTCAGAAAATTTAAGTAGTATAGAACTTTCTATGTTGGATGAAGCTAGCAGGCTTCTTTTATTTAGTTCAATGGTCAATGATTATCTTTTATGTGATAAAGATACAAATGTTTTATATAAAGACGAAGATGGTGATGTAAAAATGCATACAGCCGTAAGTAGACATTATTTATCATTTACAAAGACTTATATATCAATACTTAAAGAACTTCAAAAGATTGTTGCTATGAAGCCTTCTGCCAAAAAAGGGGGAATGAAAAAAGATAGTGCTTCAAGGATACAAAGTTTATATTCTAAAAATGAAAAAGATTAAAAATAATGAACAAAGGGGGAGTAATGAATCTACAAGATAAATTAGAAGAAATCAAACACTTAGGTGCTTACGCTCTACAAATTTGGTATGGTGAAAATGTAGGCTGTGATGATTTAAATGTTTCTATGAATGAAAGAAACATAACTATTATGTTTATTCCTGTAGGTTGTTTGGGGGAAGCAACGGTACTGTTTAAGGGAAAATTAGAGGATTGCCTTCAATTCTCTTTTAAGACAAAACCAACTTGTGTTAATAACCCACCACAAGAAGAAGATTATGAGAATGACGGATATTACATTTGGGGGACTGAATTTGCTGTTCCAAGAATATTAGACTCATGGGGAGCTAAGAATTATGATGGAGTAAATAAATAATGAATATCGCATTCGATTGTGATGGTGTAATCTCTTACTTTCATTCTATTTTTTCTAAAGTAGCAAATGAGTTGTTTGGCATCCCAATTGTGGAAGATATAAATGAAGTTAAAAGCTATCTCTGGGATGAGTGGCATCCTTTATCTAAAAAACAAGTTAATAATACTTGGCGTAAGATAGATGAGGATGTTTATGAATTTTGGTATTCTATGGAACCTTTAGTAGATTCTTCTGTATTTAAAAGAATTAAGACATTGGAAGAAAATAATCATAAACTTTTCTTTGTAACTTCAAGAAGAGATACTGCTGGAAGGAATGTTATAGCACAAACAAATGATTGGATAAGGAATCATATAGGTCTTACAAATTTCTCAATAATCCCATCCGAAAAAAAAGGTAAAATTATTGAGGGGATAAATGCCGATTATTTTATTGAAGACTGTGTAGAAAATTTATTAGAAGTTTTTCATCAAGGAACTAAATGTAAATTATTTCTTTTAGCCCGACCATATAATAATTTTGCTATTGAATTTTTGAAGAAATCACATAAATATAGGACAATAAATATTGTTTATTCAGTTGATGCTTTTTTAGATATAATAGAAAATGCAACCTAAACTTTTATATTTAGAACAACCTATTAAAAGATATACTTTTGAAATGCCTAAATTAAAATTGTGGGTAGAATCTATTTGTGAAGGAAAAGTTTTAAATTTATTTGCAGGTAAAACTAAATTAAATGTTGATGAAATAAGAAATGATCTTGATGGAGAAGTTTTTGCTAATTACCATATGGATGCTTTTGAATTTATAAATTATTGGATATTAGAACAAAAAGGAAAATTTGATACTGTGATAGTAGATCCACCTTATTCTGATAGAAAATCAATGGAAAAATATGGTGGAAGAATAGTTTCCAAATTTAGAAAATTAAAAGATATCCTGCCTCAAATAGTTAATGACAATGGAATAGTAATTTCTTGTGGTTATCATTCAACTTGTTTAGGGAGATCAAGAGGATTTGAAAAAGAACAAATTTGTTTAATAGGTCATTCTGGAAGTTACCATGATACACTAGTTTTAGTTGAAAGAAAAGTAGCAAATTATTTATTATAAAGGAGAAATAAAAATGTGTAATATTACTAATGGCACTAATAAAGGGAAACATTATCTTGATGTTAATTGTAATGGTCTTGATGTTAATTGTAATGGTGGTGTAAGACTAATAGTAAAACCCACCGAGGAATCTAAAATGAAATATTCAGAAGTAAAAGAAAGTAGTCAAGAATTAGAAAAGGATGATGGTGAAGATGAGTGTTTCATAGACTATTCTGCTCTTCAACATTTGGATAAAATAATTAATCCTATGTTAAGGTTGAACTCAATCAGACAATTTGATACGGGGGGAGTTCGGGATTCGGATGAAGAAAAATTTGATATTGAGGGCTTTTTAAAT
>JBBSXX010000051.1:0-2338 GCA_038045565.1 Nanobdellota archaeon | reverse complement strand
TCCTTTGCATTATCACCATAAATACCCATTTTATGTTCTACAATTTCATCTGTATATTGAATTAAAGTAGGATCTAAATAAGGTAAAGCTCCTTTCAAAGTGTCTCTAGCTCTTATTAAATTACTGCAGAAAATTGCATCAATTTTAACTTTCTTAAAATACAGTCCAAGTCTCTTAGCCTGCTCTTTACCTATATCTGTAAGTCCTGCATCTACAACAGATTCTTCTCTGGCATTTCTCTTAGATTGCGCATGACGAACAATATAAAGTTTCATTTTCCTCTTTAGTCAAAATTAAAAGAAAACTTAATTTAAAAACTTATTATTTAGCATCCTTTAACTTCTCCATCAACAGGGTATAAAACCTTAAATTATGTATTGTTGCAAGTCTTATAGACTGCGGGTCTTTTTTCTTAAACAATTCATAAATGTCTCCCCTGTTAAAAGCTGTGCAAGCAACACAATCACAAAGTTTAGAAATGGGTTTCTTACTATTTTTGTTATCCATATTTCTAATTCTTACATATTCGTAAAAATTACTAGTTTCATCTATTCTCTTAATTCCTCCAAAACCAAATAAATTTGCTTTAAAACTATAAAGTCTATTATTTCTAGCTTCTCTTGTTGGTATAACACAATCAAAAAGAGTATATCCCATGTTCACACATTTAACAATATCTTCAGGTTTTCCAATCCCCATTGCATATCTAACTTTATCCTCAGGCATCAACTCACAAACAAACCTTAATATCTCGCTTAAAAATTTCCCATTTTCGTCAACAGGAAAACCTCCAAAAGCATAACCATCAAAAGCAATTTCTTTTAAACCCTCAGCACATTTCTCCCTCAAAGATAAATGATTTCCTCCCTGAATTATTCCAAAAAGCAAAGGTCTTTCATTTTCGTCTAAGTCTTTCGTTAATCTCAAATATTCATCTTTACAACGCTTAGCCCAATCTATTGTTCTTTTAACAGATTTTTCCTGCTCTTCAAAACCTAACTCTGGGCGTGTACAATCATCCAAACACATAATAATATCAGCTCCAATTAAAAACTGTAATTTAATGCAATTTTCAGGAGTTAATTTAATAATCTTACCTCCATAAGAAAATTCAGCTCCGTCATCTGTTATTTTTCCAAATTCTCCTTCAGCAGAATGATCAGAATGAAAGTCTCTAATCAAAGACATTACTTGAAAACCCCCAGAATCGCTTACAATTAATCCTGGAAAATTAATATATTTATGAATCCCCTCATTCCCATTAATCTTTCCAATCATTTCCTCCTTAAGCAAATGATAAGTATTTACAACAATACCATTTATCTTAACATCTTGAGCATCTTTAAAACTAATTCCCCTTAGTTCAGCTTTTGTTGCATCTGGTAAAAACATAGGAAGTTGAAATTCCTTGCCCCGAACTTTAAACTGTTTTAATTTATTTTTTAATTTATCATTTCCCATAAAATAATCGAAGAAAGCTAGTTTATAAAATTAGTTAATTCCTTCCTGGAATACTCCAATCATAGTCTTTCAATTTTCCATCTCTATGAGGGTCCCAATAAGCTATTTCATCATGACCTAAAACACCAATAGCTCTTGCCAATCCTAATGATTTCTCAGATATATGTAACTTCCTTAATTTACTCTTAGAATTCAATGTAGGATCAAAAATCAAAACATTATTATCTAATCTTTTGTAAATATCAACTCCTCTTTGAGAAAACAAAGGGAAAGGATTCATTTCCATAGGTGTTAAATTATGACTTCTCCAATAACTTCCTGCAACTTTTATATAAGCTGCAATATCATGAGGATAAAAGGTAAAAATTTCTTTGCTCTCTCTATCGTCTTTCCAAGTATATCTTATATTCCATACACTATGTTCAGGATCAATTTCAAAATTTGATTTTATACTCCAAACAACTGCTCTTTTTTCTGTGGTCCCTTTAACAGGAACATTTTGTAACTTAATTTTATATCGTGATTTCTTCATAGATCTAGAAGGAACACTACAAACAATTTCGGCCCCTTCTAATTTAACTCTCTCAGAGTCTTGGTATGGCTTAAAATCTATTCCTTGAGTCATATTTTCAGCATAGGAAAATAATCTCTGACCTTCTATTGACCAAACAAATGGAACTTTCCTCTTTCTTCTATCTCTTCCTTGAACAGGCATAAAAGAAAAACCTATGTAATCTATATCCTCTTCCTTTTCGCCACATAATTTTTCAGAAAAAGTTTTCTCTCTTATTGCTAAGGGTATATCATTACAAGAATATGCTTCCCTTTGACTTGTTGGTTGGTTCAATGAAATTAAATCTCCATGTTTATAGAATTT
>JBBSXX010000050.1:5167-8373 GCA_038045565.1 Nanobdellota archaeon | reverse complement strand
GAATTATTAATTCCTGAAGCTTTAGTGTGTGGTATAACGAAGAGGGTTTTGTGATCAATAAAGAAAAAGGAGTGTATAAATGCAAGGCTTGTGAGAATGAACTTTTTGATTCTAATACTAAGTTTGATTCTGGAACTGGCTGGCCTAGTTTTGCAGATGTTGCTAAATCTAAAAGTGTTAAATTAAATAATGATTTTTCTCATGGAATGCATAGAGTTGAGGTAACTTGTGCAAAGTGTGGGAGCCATCTAGGACATGTTTTTGACGACGGACCTCAAGAAATGGGTGGGAAGAGATATTGTATTAATTTTTCATGCTTACTTTTTGATAATAAACCTTTAGAAAAGGTTTCCAAAACGAAAAAAGCTAAATAAGTTTTCTAGGAAGCTTTATAAGTTAACTTTGTATTAAAATTAATTTTAAAATTTTTAAGAGACTCATGCCACACAAAGATTATGGAAAACTGTTAGCAGAACTTGAATATCATAGAGATGCTCATGACCTAGTTGCGCATGATTTGAATGGACCTTTAGCTTTCTTGGTAAATATTTCTCATCTTTCTGAACCCCCTTTAAAACTAATTGAAAAGTTATCTCAAGGTAATCAAGAGATAGTTCAGGCTATTTTTGACTTAAGAAGAATTATAACTTCAGTAGAGAATAAATCTGGAAGGGTAACTAATACAGCAAATGCATTAGTTTTGTCAGATATAAGTCCAGAAGAACTTGCTAAAGTTAGAAGGAAATTCAGCCCGTATAAAACTTTGAATAGTGATATGGCTTCATACGAGCATGAAATGCTTGGAAGAAAGTTAGGATTTAATTTAGCTTATAGTCAAGAAGTAAAAAATTTAAAACTACACACTAATGAGTCAGCTTTATCAACAGTTTTTTCAAATTTAATTGGAAATGCTGTAAAATATGCCTATAATGCTTCAGTAATTAAATCATTAGTTTATTGTGAAGATGGTAAACTGGTTTTTGAATTAGAGAATATGGTTAAGAAACCTATTGATGATAGAGGACTTATGTATATTTTTGAGAAAGGTCATAGGGAGCATCGAGGAGATTTAGAAGATCAAATGGATATTGGAACAAATCAGGGATTAGGATTATATTTCGTTAATAGAATAGTTAGAAATGGATTTTTGGGAGATATAACTGTTAAAAGTTCAAATTCTTTTTATATTACAGAAGCAAGAACAAAAGGGTTAGATCAAAAAAATTATGGGGTTAATTATCCTCCTTCTTTCAAGAGATTTCCCTCTTTCCATACAAGAGTTTCTATTCCCCTTGAAAATATATTAGAAAGACCTATCCAGATAAATCCCATATTAGCAGGGGTATTTGGTATTCAGGATTAATGTTTATATATCATCTCAAGCCAGTTTTATATTATCTAATTAACATGCTAATTTAGGATTTTGCTCTAGGGCAGATTTTATATAGCTTATTTATTTTCTATTTTTATAATATGGGATTTGATAGAAGTAAAGAATTTTCAGAAGTTGCAAAACCGATTTTTGTAGATAGAATGAGAAAACTTCTTCAGGATGAGGATGATTTTAAAAAATTTGAAGAGATTGCATTAAAACATTCAATTAATTCAATAAGATGCAACACTTTAAAAATTTCTGTAAATGAGCTTAAGAAAAGACTTGAGAAAAAATGGAAGATTAAACAACCATTTAAGGAACATCCAGAAATAATGATAATTGAGAGTGAGTTATTACCTGGAGAGATTGGGAAAGCAATAGAACATTCTTTAGGATACTATTATGTTCAGGAGATTTCAAGTATGCTGCCTTTACTTGCCTTGAAGCCTACTAGGGAAGATATTTTTTTAGATTTATGTGCATCTCCTGGATCTAAAACAACTCAAGCAGCTGCTATGATGGAGAATAGGGGTGTTTTAATTGCAAATGATGTAAGTATTGGAAGAATTATGATACTTTCTGCAAATACTCAGAGATGTGGAATTACCAATAGTGTTATAACCCGAGAGGATGGAGTTTCTTTATGTGGGAAATTTGCAAAAATGAATTTCAAATTTGATAAAATACTTGTTGATGCTCCTTGCTCTTGTGAAGGAACAACTAGGAGTTCTCCAAAAGTTTTAACTATGCTAAGTGAGAATCTTATAAAACATCTTTCTTCTACACAAAAAAGACTTGCAGGAGAGGCATTTAAGATACTTAAAATTGGAGGAGAGCTTGTCTATAGTACATGCACTTATGCTCCTGAAGAAAATGAAGAAGTTGTAAGCTATCTACTTGAAAACTTCCCTGCTAAACTTGAAGAAATAAAACTTCCATTGAAGACAAGACCGGGAATTTTAGAGTGGAATGGCAAGAAATTTAATCCAGAGGTTAGAAAATGTGCGAGAGTATATCCTCAAGATAATGATACAGAAGGCTTTTTTATAGCTAAATTCAGGAAGACAGCTTAAATAAAACTATTTTATTATGCCTTTTAATTCAGGGAGATTTGTTTCAATAAATTCTATTATTTCCTTTTTATACTCTGTATTTAATGAAATTCCCGTATAATTTTGTTTTGAATGAATTATAATCCAATTTATTTTTGATAAATATTTAATTATCTCTTTTAAATTTTGAAATCTTTTGAAATGTTCAAGGCGATCATATTTATTATTCCAATTATCTTTCCTAGCAAGTTTGAACATTATCCTAGCCTTTTCAATATCATCATTCATTTAATAATATAAAAATCAAAATTATTTAAATGTTGCTATTATTGAAATATTTACTAATATTATAGAAACATTTAAAAATAAGACAAATGTATATCTTTTATAATAAAGGAAAATAAAGTAGTAAAATAATATTATTAAAATGAAACAAAAAGAAAATAAGAGTTTTTTCCTTATGCAATTTGGAGACACTCCCCAATTAAGAGTAACTGATTTTCTTATTGAAAATCACTTTTTTGATTATCCAATCACTGAAATAGCAAGAGAAAGTAATGTTAGTTATAATTCAATAAAGATATTTTTTAATGATTTTATAAGATCTGGATTTGTGGTAAAAACCAGAAAAGTGGGAAAATCAGATTATTATAAATTAAACATGGATAATGAGTTTGTTAAAAATCTCATTAAATTGGACTGGATGCTTGTAAAGAAAAATGTTTTATCTGATATAAAAGAAATTATAGTTTAAGAACTCCATACCAAATCTTTATTAA
>JBBSXX010000050.1:0-5067 GCA_038045565.1 Nanobdellota archaeon | reverse complement strand
TTATCTGATATAAAAGAAATTATAGTTTAAGAACTCCATACCAAATCTTTATTAACATGCTAAGGAAACCAAGTTTTCCTACAGCACTACCTTCCTTAACTTTAAACCAAAGCCTTATTAACATAAACCTTTTGAAAACCAGAAGAATCAAAGATTCTTTGAGCACAAAGTTTTAAATAAACTTGGTGGGTTTCCAAACCTTTATTAATATAATTCCTCTTAATGAAAGATGAAAGAAACTAAAGATATTAATGAGATTATAGAAAGTTTATCTCCTATTGAAAGGAAAATTATTGGGCATTTAAAATTAGGAAACTTTGATGAACTTGTTGATGTTTCTGGAATGGATAGAGTAAGTGTTTTAAGAGCTTTGGAATTTTTGAATTCTAAGGGAATTATTAAATTAAATGTATCTAAGAAAAAATTAATTGAACTTGACAAAAATGGAGAGGTTTACAGAAAGAAAGGGCTTCCTGAAAGGCAACTACTTGTTTTTTTAACTCATTATAATGAGATTTCATTCAAAGATGCTTCTAAAAAAGTTTCTCTTAGTGATGAAGAGTTTAAGGCAGCTTTAGGAGCTTTAAAGAAAAAAGCTTTAATTGAAATAAAAAATGGAAGTATCATTCTTAATGCAAAGAAAGCTGAGGTTGATAAAAAAGGTTTAGAGGAATTATTTATAGAGAAATTGCCTTTGGAATTTGATAAACTTGAAGCAGAGGATAAATTTGCTTTGAATTTATTAAAAGATAGAAAAGGAATAATTGAAATTAATGATAAACAAGTTATTCATTTTGAAATATTGGATTTAGGAAAAGAATTGTTGAAAAAAGATCTTAAGCATGGAGAAGGATTTATTGAGCAAATTACAAGTGATTTGATAAAATCGGGATCATGGGAAGGAAAGAAATTTAGAAGATATGATGTTGAGTCTAAAGTACCTTCAATATATGGGGGAAAGGAACATTTTGTTAATCAATCTATTGATTATGGAAGGCGAGTATGGAGTGAGATGGGATTTAAGGAAATGTCTGGAACTTTATTGCAAGAGAGCTTCTGGAATTTTGATGCTTTATTTACAGCTCAGGATCATCCGGTTAGAGATTTACACGATACCTTTTTTATTGATAAAAAGGGAGACTTAACTAAATATAAAAAAGCAGTAATGGCTATTAAAAAGGCTCATGAACAAGGAGTTAATGGTAGTAAGGGATGGGGAGGAAACTGGAATGAGGAGGAGGCTAAGAAATTAGTCTTAAGAACCCATACAACTTGTTTATCTGCAAGAACTCTTTTCGAATTAAGTCAATTGCCTAAAGAACAAAGAAGAGGAAAGTATTTTGCAATTGGAAAATGTTTTAGAAATGAAACAGTTGATTGGAAACATGGATTTGATTTTAATATGACTGAGGGTATTGTTATAGATAAAAATGCTAATTTTCAGAATTTATTGGGTTATTTAACAGAATTCTTTAAGAAAATGGGTTTTCCTAAAGTAAGATTTAGGCCGCATTATTTTCCATATACAGAACCTAGTGTTGAAATTGATGTATGGCATGCTGAAAGAAAAGAGTGGTTGGAACTTGGAGGCGCTGGAATATTTAGACCTGAAGTTACTATTCCCCTATTAGGAGAATGGATACCAGTATTAGCATGGGGCCCTGGATTTGATAGAATATTGATGGATTATTATGATATTAAAGATTTGAGAGTTATGTATGGAAATGATATTAAGATTTCAAGGGAGATGAAATTATGGAAGAAATAAATAGAGAAAAAGAACTTAAAATGAAAGTTTTATCACTAAAACAACCATATGCAGAATTAATCCTTCAAGGTAAAAAGAAAATAGAGCTTAGGAACTGGAATACTCATTTTAGAGGAGAATTTTTAATCCATGCATCTAAAATTTCAGATGCTGAAGCTATGAGAAAATTTAATTTTAATACTCTTCCGCTAGGAGGAATTGTTGGTAAGGCTAATTTACTTGATGTTAAACTGTATAAAAATTATTTAGAGCATGGAAAGGATAAAGATCTTCATTTAGCTTCAAGTAGCTGGGGAAATTTTGGATTTCTTTTAGAAAATCCAATTAGACTTAATTTTAAGCCATTGAAAGGACAATTAAACTTTTTTGATATTGATTTGAATGTTTTGGAGGAGCTAAAATGACCGTTGTTAGTGTTAGGAAATCTGAAATAAAGAAAATAATTGGGAATAAGTCCGATAGTGAAATAGATCATGTTCTAAGTATGATGAGCACTGCTGTTGAAAGAATGGATAAAAATAATGTTGAAGTGGAAGTTGCTCCTAATAGGCCAGATATGTTATCTGAATCTGGTATTTTAAGGGCTTTGAAAAGTTTTTCTGGAAAATCAAAAGGTTTGCATAAGATAAATATTAATGCTCCAAAAAAAGATTACGATGTTTTTGTTGAACCAAGTGTTAAAGATATAAGGCCTTATACTGTTTGTGCTATTGTTCGTGATTTGAAGTTTGATGATAATAAAATTAAAGAGATTATAGATATTCAAGAGAAATTACATAATACTCTTGGAAGAAAGAGAAAGAAATTAGCTATTGGTGTTTATCCTCTTGATAAAATAAAACTTCCAATAAGATTCAGCGCCCTTGACCCTGATAAGATTAAATTTCAGCCACTTGAATTTCAGAGAGAACTAACTGGAAGACAAATACTTTCACAACACCATGCTGGAAGAGAGTATGGAAATTTACTTGAGGGAAAAAATAAATATCCTGTTTTTATAGACGCTAATAATGAGGTTTTAAGTATGCCTCCAATTATTAATTCACATAGAACTGGAAAAATTGAGAATAAAACAAAGGATATTTTTATTGAGTGCAGTGGTTTTGATTTGGAAGTTCAAAAAAAGACAATTAATATTATAACTAGTGCTTTAGCAGATATGGGTGGTAAGGTATATCAGGTGAATGTGCATTATGGTTCTAAGATTTTAAAGACTCCTGACTTTTCCCCTGAGAAAATGAAGCTTAGTGTTGAAAATGCGAATAAACTTCTAGGATTAGAATTAAATTCAAAAGAAATTTCTAATTTGCTTGGAAAAATGGGTCTTGGGTTTAATGGAAAAGAAGTTTTAATTCCTGCATATAGAACAGATATTATGCATGAGGTTGATCTAATTGAGGATATTGCTATTGCATATGGTTATGATAATTTAGTTCCAGTTATTCCTGAAATTTCTACTATTGGAGAAATTTCAAAAGAAGAAATAATTAAAAGCAAAATAAGAGAGCTACTTATTGGACTAAACTTGATTGAAACTTCGAGTTTTCACCTTACAACTAAGGATTATCAAATAAATAAATTTGGTTTAAAAGATACTAATGAACGGTATGTTGAAGTGGAAAATTCTAAAACAGAATATAATTTATTAAGGAAAGATCTTAGCCATTATTTGTTAAGAATTTTAAGTGAAAATGTTGATGTTGAGTATCCTCAAGAAATTTTTCAGATAGGAACTATATTCTCGGGTAATTCTGGGGTTGAAGAAAAAACTAATTTATCAATTGCTTTAGCTCCTGGTAATTTTACAAGATTAAAACAAATTTTAGAGTATCTTGGAAAAATGTTAGATGTTAAAATTGAGATTTTAAAGACAAATAATTTTGAACCTTATTTTATTGATGGTAGAGTTGCAGAAATTAAGATTAATAATAAAATGGCTGGTTATTTTGGGGAAGTTCATCCAAGAATACTTAAAAATTTCAAAGTTAAAATGCCTGTTTCTTTGGTTGAGATTAATTTAGAAGAGCTTTTTAATATTTGAGAAGAAATAGGTAACAATACTGAACAAATTTAATTAATATTAATGTTAAAATAATTTAAATGTAAACTTTTTCTTTTATGGAAAATTTCTATAGAATGTTTAACTATTAGTTAATATTACAACATCTTTACCTTACTTTATAAATTTTAGTTCATAACATTATTAATCCTAAAAAGAAATCTACACCATTTATGGTGTAGTAGTTTATGTAAATTTCTTTTGGGAACCTAAAGAATCAAAGATTCTTTGAGCCTCAAAAACTATTTAGTTTTTTAAGGCCTCAAAACCCCACGAACAAACCACACATGTCAAGAATGTAAATTCTTGAGCACTCTCAGGAATTATTAATTCCTGAAGCTTTAGTGTGTGGTATAACGAAGAGGGTTTTGTGATATTTACATTAAAGGGCAGATTATGTTACCTAAAATTACCTAAAATCTATCCAAAATAACTCTTCTCTTTTTTTGTTGAGATTTTCTTCCAATTAACTCCTAAACGGACAATTGTTTCTGAGAGAACAGGTTTAATTTCTTTTTCCCATTCAATTGTTTTTTCCTTTATGAACCTAGCCTCTTCAGCTTCAGAATATTTTACATCTAATTTAAATGAATCTATTTCAACTTCTCCAATTTTGTCGAATAATGCTTTAAGATTTTCTTTATCAACATTATCTAAACCCCTTACTAAATACATATAAAACATTGATCCATTGCTTGGATTTATTAAAAGTTCTATAAAACTGAGTATTGAAAAGAACTTGGATATTATTCCCTTTCTTACATCCCTTAACAAAGTTTGTTGGTTAAATTCAAGTTTTCCAATATCAAATTCTTCATTTAGAGTTTTAAAGTCAGGAAGAGAGTATTTTTTTCTTAATACTTCATAACTATCTTTAATTGTATTAATCTGAATTTCTATTGTGTTTTTATCAGACTTTGATTTTTTCTTTGGCATAAATTATGTTAAGTTTTATTATTTATAAAGCCTCGGGTGAGGATTGAACTCACAACCTCCACATTTTTGGTTTTTTGGTAAAAACCAAAAGCCACAAGAACTTGCGTTCTTGATGTTACCAATGTGGTGCTCAAACCAGTTAAGCTACCGAGGCATATTAATTATTCATCAGTAATATTAAAAAACCTTCATATTAGGGATATTTAATGGTAGATTAGGTGAAGAAGATTTAATATTAAATTAACTAGATTTTGTCTGAGGAACCCATTTTAACTTAATTGCATTTCCTGTGATTTCTGCACCA
>JBBSXX010000049.1:0-3394 GCA_038045565.1 Nanobdellota archaeon | reverse complement strand
GCAGTTTATCCTTAACTCCTGCTCCACAAAATATCTTGTCAAAATTTCCATATTCCCTGCTTAAATAATCAAAAATAACTAGGAGAGAAAACATAAAATAAATCAGAATAAATGACCATAAAATGGTTCTACCAAAGTTTGACCACTTTCTAAATGGCCAAGATATTATTTTCCATAATAACTTCAAAAAATAATAAGTTGAATAAGTAACAAGTTTGATTGGAAACAGCCACAACGGAAACAGAAGTTTCTTGATATATAATTTGAAGTTTTTATATATTTCTTTAATTCGTCTTTTCATATCTAAATTAATCCAAATTATGCAAAGTTTCTGTCAATAAAATCAAATGCTTTACAAAAATTATCCTTTGCAGTTTTAGATAATTTATCGATAGTAATATCACCATTGTTCACTTTTTCAAAAAATAATCTCGAGAAAAGAATTTTACGTTTTTGACCTACCGCTTTTGTTTTATCATTATTTTTACCTACTCTAACATCAACTAGTTTAAGATCCTCATGTGTAAACATATTTTCAATGCCTACTATACTTTGAAGAATAAATACTTTCTCTTTGGCTTTACTATCATCACCATCAAAAACATAGTCCTTGATCTCATCAAATTTCTTCTTAGAATCTTTACCTTCTTGTGTCGAGTCATCATCGATAATCACTAACCATTCCAAGCCATAACCGATACATAGTGATGTAAGATTATTGATCTGTCTTACACCAATACCTGGAACAAATTTGTAATCTCCATCCCTACTTAATAATTTTTTCATAGAGACAAAATAATAAAAATCTGACACGCCTTCTAAAAGCACATTTTTCTTACTTAAGATAGAAAAATCACTTACACTTAATCCAATCGCATTTGAAATTGGCTGTAACGCGTCTCTCTTATATTTCGTGTTGATTTTGCTTGTTACAACATCCTCGACTATTGTACCTTTTTTTTCGTCATTTATAACTAATTTTATTCGATTTAAATGCTCTGTTTCTATAAGGTATGGAGAATGTGTAGCGTATATAATTTGATCTCCATCACTTTCTCCCTTACTAGCCAATTTATTGATTAGCTTTAGAATGTCTTCTTGAGCTTTTACATGAAGATGTTGGTCAGGTTCATCTAAAAGTAAAACTAGATCACTATTCGTAGTATCTAATGCTTTTAATTCAAGCCAGAGAGAAAGAAACCAAATCAAGCCCTTACTACGCTTTTTGGGCGGTAGTCTTTGCCCCTTTTTTGTCTGTACATAAAAATTAATATATGACCCATCATCGCCTACACCGGTTCGTTTTTGAAAATCATACTCAACTAATACCTCGTTTTCTTCGTGAATTCTTTGACCCCAGTCTTTTTGAAAGTCGATAGAAATGCTTTCGTTTTCATTTTCTGCTTTGGTCTTTCTCACAGCATCCTCTTCAGTATCCTTTGCTACAAAATCAACATTAATTATTTTTTCTAAATTTTTAACAGCCTGATATCCCTCAATATCGACCTTTTCTTCTTTAAGATTAGATACAAATATTTTGTCTGGTAATAGATCACAAAAATCATCAAAAAAAACAAGTTTTGGAGTAATTCCAAAAAAAGATTCAGCTATATTGCTATTTTTATCATCATCGATATCCAAATATTTATTCGCAGTAGGCGGAGTGGAAACTTCTTCTGTGGTTGCTGGCAAAAGTGCTGATGTAGATTTGTCTATAATTGAGGCTTGAAGAATTTTAAAAGAATTATTATCGATCCCTAAAACAATATCCTCTTTTTGCTTTGTTCGTGTAAGTGTAAATTCTGTAATTTTTTCAATTTTTTTAGCATCTAAAATTACTTCCCCGTCTTCAATTTCTATGTTATTATCGGCAATTAGGGAATCCGATAATAATTTTGCAAAATCATCACTTTTTTCAATTTTATAAGTACAACTAACTGACTGAATAGGATTTGATTCAGTCGAAAAAGGTATAGAATCGTTGTCAAATTCATTATTTTCAAAATCTCGGAGTGAGGTTAATAATGAACTTTTTCCTGATTCATTTTGACCAGCAAGAACTGAAACATTATCAAATTCAGATAATTTTACAATTTCTGAATCAATAATAGAGCGATAATTTTTAATTCGAAAACTTACGAGCCTCATGATTGCGTTTTCCCTATATTAAATACCTCCACCAACTGTTTAAAACTTGTTGGCTTGTATTTGTCCCATTCTTCCTGTTTTACATAAAACATTTTATATTCTATCTTCTTTTGTCGTTCGCTTGCATCTCCACACCACTGTGCTAATCTTTTTATTTTTTCTATATCGTCTAAATCTTCTCGTCCTTTTGTTTCAATAATATAAATTGTTTTCCTGTCTGTTTTTACAAAAAAATCTGGATAATAACTTGAAATTGCTCCACTAGCATTTTTATAATCTATTTTGAAATGAATTTCGAAATAATTTTTAGCAAACGAAATTACATCATCAGTACCTTCCAGAAAATCTGCAAATTCTAACTCAAAATCACTATCACCAACTATTTTATTAAATACGCTCTTTTTAGGTAGTAAATACTTTTTATCAGTTACAACAAACGGTCTTGCACTACTTACTTTTAGATAATTTTTTATTTCTGTATCACCAACATCTTGTACTGTTAAATCATTAATCTCTTTTTTAAATGTTTCTACTATAGTTTTTATAGCCTCAAGTTCAGATAAATTTTGTAAAATATTTGAATCCATTAAGTCAACTTTTTGCTTGAATAAATAATTAACAATAAATTCTTTGACTTTTCCAAAAAGTATGTCATAACAACCAAAGAGGCGAAGTTCTCGCATTATTCTCTGTACAAACCAACCGATAGCACTTTGATAATTAGGTTCAATTTTTGTTTCTAAAATTGTCCTGTGATGTTCTTTATCTTCTATGACTTCTCTAAAAACAATTTCCTTCTTTTCCTTTTCTGAAAATTGCTTTAACGAAATTTTTTCGTGTTTAAACACACTGACATCTAATAAATTAAGATTTTTGTATTCTCTTTGAATTCTTGGAGTTAGAACCGGCAATTCAATGTCTAAATTTTCAATATCTTTTTTTACATTCTGATTATCAATTTCAATAACTGTTGGAGTAATCGGGGAGCCAGATCTATCCATTCGTCTTTTTTCCAGCTCAACACCCTCAGCCTTAATAGATTCAACAAATTCCATAAAGGCAGGAGTCCCAATAACGCTTACATATTCTTCTATATCTTGACCAAAAAACATTCGGCGAAGTCCTCGACCTAGTGTCTGCTCCGGCAATATTTTTGAATCAGAACCATAAGGCCGTAATCCTACAATTGTTGTTACATTTTTGACATCCCAACCCTCTTTAAGCATTAAAACGGAAACTATCACCT
>JBBSXX010000048.1:0-10243 GCA_038045565.1 Nanobdellota archaeon | reverse complement strand
TAAAGAAAACCTTGGTTGTCTTTATTACCTAAGATTAGAAATTAAGGTTTCCATATTTAGTTTTTCTGTGTTATTAATAATAACTTCCATAGTATTAAATAATTTATTATTTCTAACATTGACATTAAAGAAAAACTCGCTTCCAATTAATTCTTGTTTTTTAACATTAAACACTTCAAAATTATCCAAATCTGCCTCACTTAATCCAATTTCTTTAATCTGATCAGAAAATAAAACAGCCCGGATATTTTCACTTCCATCATCTATAACAATACTTAGTAAAGACCTCTTAACAGGAACTATTGAACCATGAGCCTCACACACGGCATTTACAGCTTTTTTATTGCATTGAGGACATACCTCAAAAAATTTAGGTTCAAAAACCTGAACAATAAAGGCTCTAACTTTTGCAGAATCTCCTGATTTAAGTTCAGATATTTTTTTGTCAACAACTTTCCTTTCTAAAATAACATTATCAATAATCTCTTTACTTAATTTTATATCAGAAAATCCGCTTAAATGTAGCTCATCATTTTTAATAGCACCATTAGAAATTTCAACAACATCATTTTCTTTTATTTTCCCCTCTTCAAATAAGGAAATATGGTTTGTATCCCATAAGACCATTCTTATATTGCCAGTATCATCTGCTATAGTCATAGCACCTATTTTGCCAGACTTTCCGTTTTTATTATATTCTCTTATAGGATTTAATTTAACTATTTTACCAACAACATTAACCTTTTTCATCCCCTCCCCCAGTTCATTAACTTTCATCTTTTCTTTTTCAAAGCTAATACCAAGTTCGCTAGCAATTATCTGGGCACTTCCTTCCTTACTTATAAGCCCTGAAAGTTTAGCACATTTAGCTTCAACCTTTCTATCAACTTCTTCAACACTTAAACCTGAGGCTTTAGAAATCTTCTCAACTAATTGTGAATAATTGTATAACATTTACCCTCTTTTATTGTTTTTGATAATCTCTTTACAAAAAGATTATTTTTAAGCATTGTGCTATCTAACAAACATCAGATAATGACAAAAGGAAACTTAAAAGTGATAAAAGAAAACTATATAAATAATTAAGAACTTTTAATACTATGAAGAAAAGGACTCTCGAAATACTTCAAATAATAGCATGGATAATAGGATTTATTGCCTTAGCTTTATTAATTTATGGAATAATCAGGGCATTATAAAATGAAAATAGGTGATGCTTTATCTATTCTTTCGCAGATAATAAATTTTGTGATATTTGTATACTTCTCTATAGTTCTCATAAGCAAAAATGCTTTAGATGTTCCAGGTTTACTAATAAGTGCTTTTGGACTTTTAGCATCTTTAATAGCAAATATAGTTTCTGTACTAGAAGATAGAGTAAAAACAAAGTCGTAATGTTACATAATTCTTTAATCCATAAACATTTAAAAACCATCAATTACTCTTGATTTTACTAGTGAGTTTTTACCAGTGGTTGCTGGATTCATAAACCAGGAGAAGCAAAGCTTCTTTGGCCAAGAGAATAATATTCTCTCTGGAACTCGCTGGAGGTTTTTATATGGGTTCAGCAGCAGTAAAAATAAAAATAATGCCAGATTCTCCAGATGCAGATCTAATTGAAATTGAGCAAAAAGCAACACAGATCATAGAATCTGAGAATGGAAAAATAGTAAAGGTAGAGCATGAACCAATTGCTTTTGGCATAAATGCCATAATGATAACTTTTGCATGGCAAGAAGATGCAGAGAGAGAAGTCTTAGAAGAAAAGCTTGCAAAAGTGCCACATGTTAATTCAGCAGAAGTCGTTGATTTTAGAAGAGCTTTTGGATAAAATCAGAGAATTTTTAAAGAATATAGTTATATTTTAATTATGAATAATAAAAAAGAGGTAGTCTTTATTTTTTTGTTTGTGATTATTCTCCTAAGTTCTATTAGCTTACTATCTGCACAATCAAACACCCCTCAAAATAAAACAGCTCTTAATATAACTCAGACAAGCAATGCCGAGCTTATTCTAACAAAAACAGTTTATATTCCTCCTGCTTTAACAATTTTATTTAATCTTATTTTTGGTATTAAAGATCAAATTTCTTTGCAATTATTAATTATAATAATGGTTGGTTGGGCTGCTCTACTACTTATTATATTTGAAATATTTGCATTCGTACCATTTATTAATAATATGCTAATGAGAATTTTAATAGCATTTATAGTGAATTGTCTCATATCTTTAAGTGGTGGACTTAGAGAAGGAGTAAATTTTCTTATTTTCTTAATAGATTGGTTTAATTTCTTTGAAAAAGAAGAAACGACATTCCTTGGCTTTGTTGTAGCGTTACTAATTATCGGCATTATAGCATTAGGAGTTTCTAAAATATTGATTATTTTCAGAAAGAAATTAGAAGAAGATAAAGCTTATGCAAAGGGTACAAAGGTTGCTGAGATGAATGAAAAGGCTAAAATAGAATCAGAGTCATTTGAAGAAAAAGATTAGCGTTTTAATTCAGATCCCCTCATAAAACTATCAAGAACATTTCTAAGATGATTTGTTTCTGATTTAATTTGTTTTTCTCTATCTTTTTTCAAATAACCACTTAAAATTTTAAAGACATAGCTTATCAAAATAAGAACAAAGAAAATAACTCCCCAAATAATTAATCTAACCCACCATAGTTCAGGGGCAAAGGCTATTTTGAGCGTAGCAGTAATAACTAAAGAATATATCCTTAATTGAGCTAAAATTACAGAGAGACCAATACCAATCAAATAACTCACTATAATAGATAATCCAAACCTCGCCTTTAGCAAATTACCAATTCCGATAGCAATAATAATCCATAATATAACTATTAAAAATAACTTAAATGAAGTCAAAGAATAATCTTCTCCAAGAAGTATAACAAATAAAATATTAATTTTAGTAAAAAAACTATCTAACTTAGCTATTATATTATTTTTCAAAAGAATGTTTTTCCATTCTTTTTGCAGGTAATCCCACTTCTCTTGACCTTTTTCTTTAATACTATCAGTACTAATATCTTGAGGATTTAAATTAGAATCAACTCCCCATAGGATATCTGACTGAGCAACAGCAAGATTACTTAAAATTAAAAATATAGCAAATAAACCAAATAATAAATTAATATTTCTCCCCCTTTTCATAATAAAGTTAAGAATTAATACTTTTTAAGAGTTTAGAAAATTAGATTTCGCCCGTTAATCCTCTATCTTCGAAGTCATGTGCCTCTATTTTTCTTTTAGCACTTTGTTCTTTTACTTGCTTTCCAAGTCTATCTGAGAGACCAGCTACCCGACTCTTAATAAAGAGCTTAACAATGGGTCTTTCAAAAATAAACATTATTAATACAGCTAAAAATACTATTGGATAAACATATCTACCAAAATTTCCTATTTGAGCAGTATCAGCAAATAGCCATCTACCTAAAAGAACAATTCCAAAAACCAACCAAATCACCTTTGCAAAAAATCCATACCCCTGTTCCTGAACTTTTATAGACGCAAAAAAGATAATTATGAAAGGAATTATAGCAGTAAGAGTAACTCCTAAAGCATTATATGAAAGTAAAATAGAATATACTTGAGTATTATCTAGGTACAATGTAGATAAAATAGCGACAATAATAGCCACCCCCATAGAAATCCAAGTTTTATTTGTTCCTCTTCCAAGGAAAGGTATAACTTCTGTAATACCAAAAACAATCAAAGCTACAAGTAAGAAAAATAAAAATTTAGCAAATCCAGTTCCTTCACCAAAAGTTGTAAGAAATGAAAGATCAAAAAATCCATTGCTAATCTTATTTGTTAAATCATCAGCTACAGTTTCAGCTGAAACAAAATAAACAGAAGAAATAATAGCGAATAATGATAATAAAACAAATAATCCTACTATTAAAACAAAATAACTTTGAACACTCTTTTTCATTTTTCAACCTTTAAAGTTAAGATAATTAAAATACTATTATGTGATTTATAAACATTTCGTAGTTTTAAAATATATACAAAATAAATATTGCTCTAAACAAGAGCAATATTTATAAACCAAAAGTTATTAGTTATTAAATGAAAAAGAAAGGGGGTGTTATATTTTTATTATTAATTCTATCTCTATTAACTGTAAATCTTGTTGCTGCTCAAAGTGTTGCACAAAATATTGAAAGCGCTTTAAATTCTATTAGCGATGGAGTAAACCCGATAGCTAAATTTATTGTTGGTGATACTCCCACTGGAGAATTTTTATTAATTAAATTATTATTTTTATTAGTTATAATATCTGTAATTTATACTTCTGTAAAACAAATTAGTATTTTTAATCAATATAATTATCTTCCTGGATTCATATCATTTATTATTGGAATAATAGCAATAAGGTTCTTAGGAACAGAGGCAATTGTTAACTTTATCTGGCTTCCAACAGGAGTTTTAGGTATTGCTCTAACAACATTACTCCCATTCATATTATATGCTGTATTTGTAGAAAGTTTTGATAGCAAATTAATAAGACAAGTAAGCTGGTCTTTATTTGCTGTTATTTATACTGGAATTGCAATGGTGAGATGGACTGATTTAACTCCTGCAGGAATTGGAAGTATAGCAGGACAAAATATACCAGCTAACCTATCTTGGACTATTAATTTAGGGTGGTTATACCTTGCAACAGCATTGCTTGCTATATTGGCTATATTCTTAGATAGACCAATAAGAAGAGCGTTAGTAGGTAAAAAAATGCAAGACCATATATCAAATTTAAATCTTACAGAAAGGGGAGAGATAAGAGAAGACATAAAACTTCTTACTAAATCTCTCGGCACTGCAGATAACAAAGAGGCTATAAGAATAAGACAAAGAATTAGAGATCTTGAAAGAAGATCTAGAGATCTATATTAAACGAATTAAAGTAATATTTTTAAACTTCTATTCCATTAAGATTAAATGAATAAAAAAAAGTTGTTGTATTTTGTAGCGTTTAGTATTTTAATTTTACCGCTATTATCTTTAGTATCAGCACAATATTATGGAGGTGGATCTAATTCTCCATTTTACCTAGATTTAGGACAGGGAGTAACAGATGTTATAGATCAAATTGTAAGATTCCTAACTCCAATAATGCAAGTATTAATTGGGGATTATTCAAATGGAGAATTTTTCTTTACAAAAGTCATGTTATTAATTTTACTTTTTACAGTAATATTTGTAATCATGAATAAACTTCCTCTAACAGAGGGTTATGTAGGTATTTCATTTGTTATCGCCTTAACAATATCTCTAATTTCTGTAAGATTTATATCAGAAAGTCAAATAGTTAATGCTATACTCCTCCCATATACAACCCTCGGAATAGCAATATCCATCCTTCTACCAGGATTAATTTTCTTTTATTTTATCCACACTACTGAAATGGGTGGTTTAGGAAGAAAAATCTCTTGGACTTTTTTTATAGTAATCTTTGTTGTGCTTTGGTTGTATAAAGCTCCAGAAATAGGCCCAGTAGGAAATCAAATATATTTTATTTTGATTATTGTAATGGGAGTTATGTTATTTTTTGATAAAAGTATACATCACTATTTCAAAGGAGGAGATGTAAAGAAATGGGAAAAAGATAATTATCAAGCAGAAATAGTTAGTCTTCAAAACCAAATTGCAGATATAACAAGAGCTTCCCAGTCAGGACCTTTATCAAGAGACCAGGAATCTAGAAGAAGAAAGATATCTAGAAGATTAAGAAAATTAACAGGAAGAAAAGATTATGGATATTCTTATTAAAATATAATTAGAAAGTTACTTCTTACCCATTCTTCTAAAGCCAACAACATTCCTTCCATGATATATTGGAACTTCACTTGGCTGTTTTCCAGAACTAGATTTTCTTAATGTAAAAATACCAATAACAATTACAATTCCTCCAATAGCCCATAAAGTATAATCTGGAATATTATTAAATAATGGAATAGAAAGTCTTACAGGTTTTAAACTTAAAAGTAAAATTCCCACCCCTATCAAAGAAATAACATATCCTATAAGTTTTGACATATTCATAACCTCTTTATTATAGGATATAAACAAAATTAAAATATATAAAGCTTATGCCCAATCAACTATTTAGATTTCTTAAAAGTTTTATTTTTTCCATACCCTCAGAAGTTTCAGCAAGTTTACTATAAAACCGTCTGGCCATAATTATTTGTCCATCAATAAAAGGTTTTAATTTGCTCTTCCATTCATATGGATGTTCCCTAACATAATTTGCCCATCTTTCAATTTGATCTTTATGCTCTTCTCTAACCTTTCCACTCATTTCATTCTCACTCTCCTAATCATTTTTTTTATTTCATTTATTTCATTTTCATTGATTTTATCTTTATAAATTATTCTCAAATGCCTTGCATCTTCCATATCTTTATCAGATTTTAAGTAAGTCTCTTTAAAAGCTATATTCATTTCAATAGAAGAAAAATAAATATCAGAACCGGTTAATGGTAACTTTTTTCTGGTTTTTAGTTGAAATTCATCTATTTCATCTTTTGCAAATTTTATCTCCATTTCAGGCAAAAATTCCCCAATTCTAGTATATCTTACACTAGTTTTATTCGTAAGATACTCATAAACAACATCAGAATCTTCAGATTGCATGCACTCAAAACCGTTTTTTAAAAGATCTTTATGAAGTATAGAAAACTGTTCTTTCGATAATTTTTCAATTATCATATCAATATCCTCTGTTCCCCTGCTTCTTCCATGTGCAATAGCTACAAATCCTGAAACAATGATATACTTGCAATGTTTATCAATTACTCTAACAAAATCTTCAGCAAATTTATCTAAAATAGTCTTATCATCAATTCCCCTGTCCATAAATCATTACAAATTACAAATTATTTAATTCTTTACAACCACTTTTTAATAACACAAACCATTAAAAACCTCTTTCCTTTAAAGTGTTATGCTCAGCAAACAACAGGCAGAATTTGTCAGAACTAAATTACTCTCACAAATAGATAATCTTCCAGCAGCTCAGCAAGAAGAGGTAAGAGAACAAATAAATTCTATGTCAGATAAAGAATTGGAAGAATTTCTAGTAAAAAATAATCTCGTAAAACCAGGCTCAGATGCATCAAGCAGCTGTACCTTCTGCCTTTTAGTTCAAGGATCAATACCATCAAATAAAATATCTGAAAATGAAGAGGCAATTGCAATTCTAGAAATAAATCCAATTTCAAAGGGACATGTTATAATTATTCCCAAAGAACATCTAGAAGCAAAGCACCTCAAAAAGCCTTTATTTGAATTTTCAAAAAAACTATCATCCCATATAAAAGAAAAATTAAATGCAAAAAATATAGAGATAATAACAAGTGAACTTTTTGGACATGGAATAATTAATTTAATTCCCATATATGATAACGAAAAAATAGATTTAGATGGAAAAAGATACAAAGCATCAGAATCTGAACTGGAAAAATTAAAATCTCTTCTCGAATATAAAAATGAAGAAAAAGAAACAAAGGAAAAAACTTCCAAAACAAAAAAATCAAGTCAAGTTAAAAAAACTAAAAAGTCTGAAGAAAAAGAAGAGGATGTAGAAGAGGAAGAAATGGAAAGAAACATTAAAGCAATTAAGAAAGAGAAAGAAGAGCTAAAACTTCCAAAAGCTCCAAGAAGAATACCTTAATAATAGTTAAGCATTCAATAGAAATTTTCCATTAGAGAAAAATTTTGCATTTTAAATTAAGGTAGAATTAAATAAATTGTTTAGTATGTTACCTATAATTATGCCACATAATTTCTAATTAAATTTTACAAAATTAGGTAAAGATATTACTGTATTAAATAAAATCAAAATCCAAAAGGATAATTCCAATCACCCTTTCCAAGATATAAAATATAAACTAAAACAATAAATGCTATTAAGAAACTTGGGCTGAAAGGAATACCTTGTTTAACAAGAACTTTCTTTTTATAATATTTCTTAATCAAATTAAGATCTTCCTCACTAAGGCCCTCCCAATAAGGTTTTATAATTTTCTTAGTCCTGGGTATTTTTATTTCTTCAACAATCCAATCTCCAATAGTTAATTTTTTAGGATCAACATATGCCATCATACAAGATTTTTCAATAGCTTTTGTGTAAAAATAAACAAACGGAAGTAAAATTAAAAGAATTCCCAGTATAATAAAAGCAATTTGGCTAGTTATTATTGAAAGAATAATAACTGCAAATCCTGCTCCAAGTCCCAAATAAACAAATTTTGTCTTTCTAGCAAACTCTTTCTTAAATTCTTTTGAAAATGCCTTAGCATTTTTAATTGCAAGTCCTCCACTATAAGCAAGGCTATAAACCACCCCTCCAAGCAATAAAGCAATTATAAAAATAAAAAATATTAACAAATTTGAATAAAAACTTTCAGTAAATGGTATCAAGACTCCAAGAGCAATCATAAGCTTTGCATCTCCGCCAGCAAACAATCTAAGATAATAGAAAAGATTTGCTATCATAAAAAATATAATCAAGCCAAAAAGCCCTGCAAGTATAAATCCATAATCATTAGAAAATATGCTATATAAAAGTCTGTAAATCATAGCAAATATAATCAAAGAAAAGTTTAGCCAGTTAGCTATTTCTCTCTTCCTCAAATCCTGAACAATAGCAAATAAAAGCCAAACAACACCCAAAATAACAAGGAAATCTATCATATCAATAAAAGTTAAAACCTATTTATAATGCTTTTGACTGAGTAGGTAATGTATAATATCTTTCCCAAGTTTAATAAAAATTAATTGAATTCAATAAACAGATTTAATATATTGACATTAAATAAATTGGTTTGATATTACCCATTAACCAAGCAAAGTATTGTATTATTAAATAAAATAAGAAATAAAGGATAAATTAAATAACTTAAATCAGGAAAAGATATTGTATTGTTACCTGAAATCACAAAAGAAATTACTTCACAACTCTGCTTCTTCCACCTTTTTTATAAACTCTCTGTTTACTCTTAGCCCTTTTATCATTCTTAGTCTTTCTCTTCCCAGAAAATCCATAATCGTCCGACATTTTAAAAAAATAGAAATTTAATTAACTTGCTGCTTCGCAGCATTTCTTACCAAAACCAGATATGAAATCAGCTTTATTATTTACACTAGTGGTTTTATCAGTTTCTCCACTAAGACAAGAATCTTTCCAAGCTCCATTTAATGATGTACAAGTAATCTCTCCACTATCAGATAAAACACCTGAAGAACAATAAACATCATTAACATAAATTCCCTTAAATTTAAGATTACTTTTTAATCTAGCACACTGCTCAGCTGCTTTATTACCATTACATGAAATAGGATTTTCAATTCTTTGAGCTATAGCAGAATACTGACAATTAATATTTCTGGTTTGAGATTCTCCTGAAATCTTTGTATCTTTGAAAGTATCACAATAATCATTAACTAAACCGCCTTGAGATGCTAAAACACATGACTGAGCAACTCTTTCTAAATCCTGTAATGGAGCTTGATCAAATAAATTAAAAAATGAGTTAAGTCCACCAGTAGCACCTAAAACAACTACAACTCCCACAATTAACAAAACAATAATTGCAATTATAGTGCCAACACCTAAACTAGACTGTGCTTTTTTAGTTTTAATAGATCTCATTTTCAACTCTTTTTATAAAATAAATACTCATTATACATTTATAAGCATTTCTATGAGCTTTCTGCCTTGTGTTATCCAGAAATAAGGTTACCTCGATAACACACATAAGCTCTGTTAAACAACAGAGTTTTATGAAAAAACTAAACCAGAAGAAGATAAAATGGATTGTAAAGGAGGTAACTAAGCGAGATCAAGGTGTATGGACAATAGCTCAAACACAAAAGATAACTAAACAGCATGCTTATAGAGTTTACAAAAAGTATAAACATGTTAATGAACCAAAACTTCTTTTATGTGGAAGAAAACCTAAACCAATAAGTGAAGAAGAAAGAAATTTAGTGATTGATACCTTTAATGAATTCCTGGTTGGAGCAACAATGATCGAAGAAATCCTCGATGAAAGAGGAATTCATATCAACCATAACAGAATCCATAGGATTCTGTTAGAAGAAGGATTAGCTAAACAAGAACAGAGAAAAAAGAATAGGAGAAAGTGGGTTAGATATGAAAGAAAGCATAGCAATAGTTTATGGCATACAGATTGGTTTGAATATAAAGGTAAACAATGCATCATCT
>JBBSXX010000047.1:0-9635 GCA_038045565.1 Nanobdellota archaeon | reverse complement strand
TTTTCTTAGTTAAATTATATTTCACAATCTATTTATATTAATTTTTTCTATTATATTAATGAAAACAGAAAAAGCTATGTTTGGAGCAGGATGTTTTTGGAGTGTGGAGTATAGTTTTCAAAAGACATCTGGAGTAATTAAAACTCAAGTTGGGTATAGTGGGGGTAAAATAGATAATCCTACATATGAACAAGTTTGTTCTGATAAAAGTGGACATGCTGAAGTTGTTTACATTGAATTTAACCCTGAAATTGTTAGTTACTCTAAATTGTTAGATATATTTTGGAAAAGTCACGATCCTACAACTAAGAATATGCAATTGCCCGATGTTGGTTCGCAATATAGAAGTGTTATATATTATTATAGTGATAAACAAAAGAAAGAAGCTGAAAAATCAAAAAAAGAAATCCAAAAATTAATACCTAAGAAAATTGTAACTCAGATTGTTAAGGCTGGTAAATTTTATCCTGCTGAAAATTATCATCAAGATTATGTTAAGAAACATGGAGTTGGAAGTTGTCATATTGCTAAGAATCCTTACTTGAATGAATCACTAGGAGGTTTTTTAGGGAAAATGAGTAGAAAAGATATATTAAAAGATTTAAGAGACAGAAATGACAGATACTAAATTATTAGACTCATCTATATGGATTGACTATTTTCATAACTCCAAACATTCTGACTTAATAAATTCTGACGAAATATTATTTTTATCAGCACTATCATTATTTGAGATAAAAAAGAAGATTTATGCTAAGGATCCTGAAAAAACTAATATAGCAATAAATAAGGTAAAGGAAAGAAGTATTATAATTCCTGTTGATTCAAAAATTGCAGAAAAGGCTGTGGAATTTTCAGTTAAAAACAAAATGCATATGGCAGATTCAATAATTTATGCAAGTGCTATATTAAATAATTATATTGTAATCACTTTAGATAATCATTTTGATGGATTGGATAAAGCTATTGTTGTCAAAGATTAAAATGGAAAAGTTAAGTAAGAAAGAGCTTGAAGAAATTAAAATTGGTTTAGAAAATATAAAGCAAGGTAAAGTAGAATCTATTGAAAAGATAGCTAAAGATTTAGGCATTGTATTAAACAGAAAACTTTAAAAGTAAAATAATTACAGAAGTTTATGCAAGTAACTCAAGAAGAATATATGCGTGCTGTAAATAGTAATACATGGAAACCTGCTTTCTTATTTAGAATTGACTTAGAAGAAGCTTTACCTTATGTAAGTCAATTAATATTTGTCCCAGATACTCAAGAAATAATGAGAATTAATTCTGTAATTAAAACTTTCCCACCAATTAGATTTCTTTTTCAGATTAAGGGGGGAAAATCAAGAATAGAAGTATATGAAAATGCATTTAGAACAGATGTTCATGAAAATGTTGGAGATTTTTTAAGTAGCCTAATAGATCATGAAGGTTTCCATGCTTATGAAATTAATAAAGGTTCATGGAAAATGGTATATGGATGTGAAAAAAGAGCTATGGATAACCAAATTAAAAATTTTCCAAAAAGAAATATTTCTCCAACATACAGGGAAAAATTTGTAGAGATGTATACAAGAGTAAATGGTTTAGAACCAAAGATTAATTAAATATTTAAAGTATTAATCCTATATTATAATATGGTATTAAACGAAACAGAATTTGCAAGTGCTTTTACTGGTGGTTTTGTTGGAGGAGGTTTAGCTACTCTAATTGCCTTAGGAATTGCTTTTATGTTGTTAGTTTTTGCTATTGCAATTATACTATATGTAATCAAAGCTCTAGCATTAATGAGAATTGCTAAGAGGACTAAAACTAAAAATTCTTGGTTGGCCTGGATTCCGATAGCTGATTTTTACCTTTTAACACAGACAGCTAGGCAAAGTGGATGGTGGACTTTGCTTTATATTGGAGTTATAATTCCATTTGTTAGTGGAATTGCTTGGCTTGCTTTATGTATAATTTCTATATGGTTGCTATGGACAACTGCAAAAAGGCTTAGAATGAATGGAGTTTGGAGTTTATTAGCTATAATTCCTGGAGTTGGTTTTGTAATAGCACTCGCAATTTATGCTTGGAAGAAATAATTTTTGTAATAATAACATTTAAACATCAAGAATTAGTCTAGATAATTCTTGTGGCCAAAAGAATCAAAGATTCTTTGGAGCCAGAGAACTAAAAGTTCTCATGGCTTAAAGTTTGCTTAACAGCAAACTTTAAAAACTAAATTTCTTACAAAGTATTATCTAAACTTTTTAGATTAATTATTATATACTACTATGGCACAAGAAGAAAAAAAACTTACAAAGATTCAAAGACTAACTTCTAGTCAGAAACATATTAGAAATATATGTACTAGCGCACATATTCACCATGGTAAAACTGCTTTTACTGATAACTTACTTGCTGCTGCAGGAATGATGAGTGTAAAAAATGCTGGAGATTTAGATTCTGGTATGGCGACATGGCAGCATGCAGATGAGCAGGAAAGATTAATGACTGTTGATGCTGCAAATGTTTCTATGGCTCATGAATTTGGAGGAGAGGAATATTTAATTAATTTAATTGATACTCCTGGGCACGTTGATTTTTCTGGAAATGTTACAAGAGCGATGAGAGCTATTGATGGAACTATTGTGCTTGTTTGTGCTTCGGAGGGAATTATGCCTCAAACTGAAACTGTTCTTAAACAGGCTTTGAGAGAAAGAGTTAAACCTATTCTTTTTATTAACAAAGTTGACCGTTTAATTAAGGAATTAAAAATGACTCCTGAACAGATGCAAGAACGTTTTATTAAGATATATCATGACTTTAACAAATTAATAGAAAGACTTGCAGAACCAGAGTATAGAGAAAAATGGCAGGTTGATATTAATGATGGGAGTGTTGCTTTTGGGTCAGCAAGAGACAATTGGGCTTTATCTCTTCCCTTTATGAAGAAAAAAGGAGTTTCTTTCAAAGATATTTTTAGAATTTATGAGATGAATGAAGAAGAAAGACAGAACTGGACATGGAAAAATGCAGCACTTTATGAAGTAATTTTAGATATGGTAATTAAACATCTTCCTGATCCAATAGATGCTCAGAAATATAGAATACCAAAAATATGGCATGGTGATTTAGAAAGTGAATTTGGGAAAAATTTGTTACAGTGTGATGCAAAGGGAAAATTAGCTTTTGTAATTACAAGGATTGTTATTGATCCTAGAAGTGGAAAAGAAATTTCTGCTGGAAGATTATTCTCGGGAACATTAAGTCCTGGAATGGAAGTTTATTTAAATAATGCTAAGAAAAAACAGAAAATACAGCAGGTTCTTGTTTATAATGGAATAAAGCCAGAACAAGTTGAAAATATTCCTGCTGGAAATGTTTTAGCTATTGCTGGAATTGTTGCAGATGTTGGAGAGACAGTAACCCTTGAAGCTGAAACTCCATTTGAAGAAATTAAGCATATTTTTGAACCAGTTATTACAAAGGCTATTGAACCAAAAAAAATGGTTGATCTTCCTAAACTAGTTGAGATTTTAAGAAAAGTTGTGAAAGAGGATCCTAGTTTAAAAGTTGAAATCAACGAAGAAACAGGAGAGAATTTAGTTTCTGGAATGGGGGAACTACATTTAGAAATTATTGAAAATAGAATTACTACTGAAAAAGGTTTGGAAATTAAGACTTCTCAGCCAATAGTTGTTTATAGAGAGACTGTTGTAAAAGAATCTCAAGAGATGGAGGGCAAATCTCCAAACAAACATAATTCTTTCTTCATAAAAGTTGAACCACTTGACGATGATGTTTATGCTGCTATAAAGAAAGGAGACATTTCAGAAAGAAGATACAAGAAAAGAGATGATAATATGGTTAAGAAACTTTCAGAGTTAGGAGTTTCTAATGATGAAATAAGAAATATAAGAGATATCTATAAAGGATGTATTTTATTAGATGAGACTAGAGGAGAGGTTCATATGATTGAGGTTATTGATTTAATTATGGACTCATTTGAACAGGTTATAGATGCTGGTCCGTTAGCAAGAGAACCTTGTATGAAATTAAGAGTTTCAATTGTTGATATTAAACTTCATGAAGATGCTATTCACAGAGGTCCTGCTCAGGTTTATCCTGCTGTAAGAGATGCAATTTCAGAAGCTATGAAAAATCCCGGAATTGCTTTATTTGAACCATTGCAAGTTCATGTAATTGAAGTTCCATCAGAACATATGAGTGAAGTTACTAAATTAGTTTCAACAAAAAGAGGACAATTAATTGATGTTGAACAGGATGAAATGGGTGTTAAAATAAAAGCAAAAATACCTGTAGCTGAAATGTTAGGATGGTCTAGTGAATTAAGATCTGCAACAGAAGGTAGAGGAATTTCTAGTTTATTAGATCAATCATTCGAACAGATGCCAAGAGAACTTCAAAATGAAGTTGTTCGTAAGATCAGAGAAAGAAAGGGTCTTGCAGAGAATCAGTAAATATCTAAATTCTTTTAAACTTAATATTTATTTCTAAAATAAAATGGTTGAACAAATTATTGATAAAAGTGCATTGCCTGAAGACCATAGAGATAGTTATGATTTAAGAATTGATTTAGATACAAGAATTCCTCTTCTTCTTGGAAAATTAAATATCACAAAACCAAGTGGTTCAAATGCTGTAAGAATTTCTGTTGAAAACGGTCTTTTTTCAGATAGTTATATATTTAATATACGATACGGATTAGCAAATGGAAAGGATTTTATATCTCTTGGTGAAACGATGAGATATACAAGTGAATGTCTTCCATTTCCAAAATTTCTGGGGATGTAAAAAACTTATAAATGCCCATATTATATCCTATTTATGGAACATCCAATTCCTTGTGTAAGAGTTATTTTAGAAAATGAAAATGGAGAAATTCTTTTTCTTAAAAGAGATAATACTAACTATGGATCTGACAAATGGATACTTCCTGGAGGAAAAATTAAATTAGGGGAGTCTGCTGAAGATGCTTGTATTTCTGAAGTAAAGGAAGAAACAAATCTTGAAATTGATGATCTTGAATTTTTATTTTATTCTGATGATTTTCCAAAAGATGAAAATGAACTTCATTGTTTGACCTTGTATTTTATAGCTGAATTTTCAGGGGATGTTAAAATTAATGAAGAGTCTTCTGAATTTAAATGGGTTAAAATTGAGGAAATTGATAATTTAGAAATTGCATTTAGTCAGAAAGAAATTATTAAAAATTATTTTGATTCTCTTAATAATGGTTCGTAGATTTCTCTTGGATACCAAAGAGGGAATACTTGCATGAATTGTTGCCTTTTATATTCTTGATGATCTTCTCTCATATAATTTTGAAGAGATTTTATTTGAACTTCAACGGGGAGCCTAATATAAGTTTCAAGAGGCATTATAACTGTGCTTCCTTCAGGAGCTATTTCTTCAGGAGTTGGTTTTATTCTAATTGGTGCCCTTATAATAAATTTGTAACATTGAAATGGAGGATTAGTTTTTTTAAGATGTTTAAATTTTTCTAGACCTGTTCCAGATTTTACTTTTCTTCTAAAATAATCTAAGAATCTTTCTACAGATTCATCATCTTCAACAACAAAATCAACCGCATAATTATCATTAATTTTATCTAAGAATCCTTTTTTTGCAAACATTTTCATTAAAAGAGAATCATAACGAATATTTCCTCTTTCATCATGTATTTTTGCCCTGTTTCTAAATGAATCTTGTAATGTTCCATAAACAGGTACCCCTGAATTATTTGTCCACTTGTATAACCTATGCCCTTCATTATCTTGATATTCTGTTGGTTTTGAAGAACGTTTAAAATCTAATCTTTCATCTAACCAATTATGAACACGAGATCTATCACTTACTGAATGGAAAACGCTAGGATCTTCATCGATAATTAATACAAAATGACCAAGACCCCAGGATCTTGCTGAATTGTAAGCTTCTAAAATTGATTTAGAATTAGGATTTTTTCTTTCTTCTATTTCTTTTTTTGAATCAACCCATTTCTGTACTTGCTTCAATCTTCTTGGAACTGTTGCTGAGGGACCTAAAGCTTCTAGTTCCCTTATCATTTCTATTGGAGGGCCTGTTTGTTCCCTCCAATTCATTGCTTCTTCCCACTTTTCTCTTGCTTCTGAGAAGAAAGTTAGAGGATTAAATGGGTGAGGAATTTCATCTATATGGAAATAATCTGAATTTTTTGGAATATGGGTTTCACATAAATCGTTGAGAGTTCTAATCCCTCGATTTATAGCATTTCTTTTACCTTCAAAAGCTTCTTCAGCTTCTTTATCTGGAAAGAAATTATTTACAATATTATTTACAAAAAATGAAGGGTCTTTAGAGTTTATTGCCCTATATACTTGTTTCAATTTTAGAAAAGGAATACCTGGGTGAAATAATGTAAATGGAAATCTATCCCAAGTTTCTCTTAATTCCGGAGTATCTTCTCCGTATAATTCATTTACCTGATCTAAAGTTAATGCCATAAAATTAGCTATATGGTTTATATTTAAGCCTTTGCCCTTTATTACTGATTACTTTTTACAGGCATTCTATCTGAAATTTGTTGAATTGCATCTAATAACTTTAGAACCTGCTTTTTTCTTTTTATTATAGTTTCCTGATCAACCTCTTCAATTAATTTTCTATTTGTATGCACTATTAAATTTCTGAAAGAGCTTATTGCCTTAAGATCTTCTTTGAATTCTGTTCTTGAAGAATAAATCTCTTGTAATTTTATGATATCTTCATTATCAACTAATTCTCTTATTAAATCATTAATATGCAATTCATTTAATTCTTTTATTGGTTTTCCATTTCTTCTTTGTATTCTATATAATCTACTCTCCATTTCATGAATTAAAATAAAGAATAAAATTCTTATGGGCTTTCTAAAAAAATGCTCTGCTTTGACATATTTATCATTTCCAATATCAATTCCATCAAAACCTTTAATACTATCAATTGTATCCCATAAAGATTCATTAGCCGGTCTTTTCAATAAATTACCCTCTATCTTTTTATCTTTTGCAACAGATTCTAAAGTAAATATCTTTGAAATCTTCCTAAATAATTCTTCAAACTCGCCTTGATACATGGTTTAGATATAATTATAGCATTAATAAATTCTTCGAAAGCGAAATGTTTATAAACCCAAAAAAATATCTCAAGGTACTGATTGATATTCTTTGAATATTTCAGTTAAATATTGTAAAATACAATGGCAAAACAAAAACCAATCATTAATGTTGTGTTTGTAGGGCATGTTGATGCAGGAAAATCAACAACTATAGGTAGACTTATGTATGATTCTGGAAAACTTCCTGAACAAGAACTTAAGAAACTTAGAGAAGAAGCTCAGAAACATGGTAAAGCTGGATTTGAATTCGCTTACGTTATGGATAAGTTTAAGGAAGAAAGAGAAAGAGGAGTAACTATTGACTTATCTTATCAGAAATTATTAACAAAGAATTTTGAAATAACAATTATTGATGCACCAGGACACAAAGATTTTGTTAAGAATATGATTACTGGAGCTTCTCAAGCTGATGCTGCATTTTTAGTTGTTGCTGCTAAATCAGGAGTAGAACCACAAACAAAGGAACACTTATGGTTATTGAAAACAATGGGTGTTAGCCAATTACATGTGATTATTAATAAAATGGATGATGTGGGATATGAAGAAGCTAAATTCAATAAAGTAAAGGAAGATGTTACTAGTGAATTAAAAGCAGTTGGATACAAAATTGAAAATGTTAATTTTTTAGCAATTGCTTCACTTCATGGAGAAAATATTTTTAAGAAATCAGAAAAAATGCCTTGGTATAAGGGACCAACTTTAATGGAAGATCTTGACAATTTCACATTACCAGAGAAACCAACAAACTTACCATTAAGAATGCCAATTCAAGATGTTTATGAAATTACAGGTATTGGAACAGTTCCAGTTGGTAAGATTGAAACTGGAATAATGAAAGTGGGACAAAAAATTATAGTATTACCTGGAAGAAGTGGAAAAGGAGTTCCTGGGGAAATTAGAACTGTTGAAATGCACCACGAACAATTACCTCAAGGAGAAGCTGGAGATAATGTTGGAGTTAACCTAAGAGGAGTAGGAAAGAAAGATATGGCAAGAGGTGATGTAATTTGCGATGCTGCTTCACCTGCTACAATTGCTGAAGAATTCGTTGCTAAGATTGCAATAATTAATCATCCAACTGTTCTTGCTAAAGGTTATACGCCAGTATTCCATGTTCACACAGCACAAGTTCCTTGCCAGTTTATTGAATTAATTGAAAAATATGATCCTAAAACAGGAGCTGTTGCTCAAGCAAATCCAGACTTCTTAAAGAATGGAGATGTTGCAAAGGTAAGAATAAAACCAATTGGAAACCTTGTAATTGAATCACAAGGAGTGAATCCACATATGGCAAGATTTGCAATAAGAGATGCAGGACAGACTGTTGCAGCTGGAGTTTGTATAGAAATAACTCCAAAAAAGTTGTAAGAATTTCTAAATAAATTTAAACAAAAATGATAAACGAACTTTTTAGAAGAGTGTATGATGTGTCATCTGGAAATAATGGACATTCTAGAGGCGATAATACTAGTGATGGAATCTCTAGAGGAAATTCTAATCAAGATAAGTTAACTAGGGAAAATGAAAATCATGGTTGTATGTCAAATGCAAACACACTAATGAGGCAAATGATTGATTCTGAGTATAGGAGACTGATTAGAGAGGGTGTTGCATTTCCGGAATCTCAAGCTGAAGATCAGGAAGATTCTCGTAAAGTTTCTCAAGAGTATTAATTCCTTATTTAAAATTTAACTTAACTAAATAAAATTCTACAAAACTTAAAATGATTCTAAGAATTCTTTTTGAAACAATTTATATGTATAGGGGCTGGATTAAGATAAATCTTAGTTTGTTCTAGAGAAAATTTATGTAATGATACTCAACAAATTATTTAATTGGTATTTTTATAAATATTATCTTGAAAGGAGAAGGCAATATTTAATTACGTAACTATAAAGTAATAACAAATGATAAGGTTTAAATACTAGTTAGGGTTATATAATATATGATAAAAAGAGAAATTATTGGAGGGGGACCTTATGCTGTTAGTGAAACTCAACAGTTTACGGATAAAAAAGGTAGACTTGTTCGTGTAACAAGAGATAGTCCATTAAAACCAATACCTATTGGAAAAGCTTATTCTTTTTTTGATTATAACGGTCCAATATCTGATATTGAAAAAGAAATTCCAAAGATAAGGGAGCTTTCTCTAACACCTAATGAATTAGAACTTTCTTTAATGGAAATGCCAGAATTTATTGGGCGAAACTCAGGATGGCTAGATATTCCAAATGAAGCTATAGATGCTATAGACCAAGGAATAAAATATGTTATGGAAGCAAGTTATCCAAATGCAGATAATAAAAAAACAGCAGGCGAATTAGCAACAATTATGGATAGAGTTTATCAATCCCAATTATATAAGAAAGGAGAGAAAATTAGATGTCATGTTTTGTATAAAGAAAAAGGGAACTATGTTTCTGTAGAATAAGTTAGATCTTATTCTCCTTGGATTTTATAAAATTAATACAGGATTTTATCATAGAAATCT
>JBBSXX010000046.1:0-2783 GCA_038045565.1 Nanobdellota archaeon | reverse complement strand
TCTATTTTTACATTTGGTGGAAGGGAGTATCTTCTATGTGCTTCATCAGAAGCAGTTCTTGGATCTAAACAACCATATCCAAAAAGATGTTCTCTGAAAGCTTGAAGCTGAGGCTCAAAATCTGTGTTATACATTTAATTTAATAAGAAAATTAGTATAAATATATTTTGATGATAGAAAAGTTTAAATATGTGTATGTGTACACATATGTGTATGGTAACAAAAACAATAAGTATAATGGAAGATGCATATAAAATTTTATTAGCTAAGAAGAGAAAAAATGAAAGTTTTTCACAGCTTATAAGAAGGGAACTTATAAATAAAGGAGATATAATGGAATTTGCAGGATCTTTAAAGAAATTGTCAGATAAAGATACTTCTGAAATTAAGAAAAATATAGAAAATTTAAGAAAAAAATCAACTAAAGAGTTGTTAGGGAGTAGCTAATGATATGCCTTGACTCAGATATAATAATAGACTTTTTAAAGGGAAAAGAGGAAGCAGTACAATTGCTGCAAAAATATAGCAATGAAATAATCACGACTGAAATTAATGCATTTGAAGTTATATTTGGTGTTTTTATTCAAAAAAAATTAAATGAAGAAGAGAGAACGAATGTGAGTAAATTTTTTAATTCATTGCATGTACTTTCTTTTGATCAAGGATGTGGTAAAATTTCTGCTCAGTTAATGACTTCTCTTATTAAAAAAGGTTTAATGATAGATCAAAATGATTGTTTAATTGCTTCTATTATGATTAAGAATAATTGCAGTAAAATATTAACTAATAATAAAAAACACTTTTCAAGAATAAAGAACATCGAAGTTGTTAGTTATTAGTTCTGATCATAAAAATTCATATTATACATTTTAATCCTAAAAAGAAATCTACACCATTTATGGTGTAGTAGTTTATGTAAATTTCTTTTGGGAACCTCAAAACCCCACGAACAAACCACACATGTCAAGAATGTAAATTCTTGAGCACTCTCAGGAATTATTAATTCCTGAAGCTTTAGTGTGTGGTATAACGAAGAGGGTTTTGTGATTTACAAACAAGGTTATTTTATATGGGCTTGTATTATTTCGGCTCTGTCTGGAATTAAAAAATCTGATTAAACTATCTAAGCGTTTATCTTTAATACTAAACATTGCTTAAACCTTTTTGTCATAATTCTTAAAAAATTGGAACTTCGGACAGAGCCATTATTTCATAACATTTAAAACATTAATTTCGTTTATTATATTAAAGAGATGTTGAAATGGTGAAGTTTGATTTTATTGTATTTGGTGGAACTGGAAAAGAGGGGAGAATATGTTCTAGAGACTTACTTGAATCAGGATATAGCATTTTAATTTGTGGGAGAGATAAAGAAAGGGTTTCTGAAATTTTAAATAATAAAAAATGGAAGAATAGAGTTGATTTTTACAAGGTTGATTTACGAGAGTTTAATGAAATTATTAAGGCTATTAATTATTCTAATTGTGATGTTGTCGTAAATTGTGCTGAGTTAAGTTTCAATCTTGATATTATGAAAGCTTGTTTGAAATGCAAGAAGAGTTATACGGATTTGGGAGGATTACAGCATATGACAATTAAACAATTTGCTCTTGATAAGGAATTTAAAAAAATTGGAGTAACTGCGATTAGTGGTTGTGGAGCTACTCCTGGTATTGCAAATGTTTTAGTTGGGTATGGAATGAGGTATTTTGATAAGATAGAAACTATAGAACTTGGATTTGCATGGGACTCTAATATCAAGAAATTTGTTGTTCCATATTCTATACAGAGTATTTTTCAGGAGTTTACAGAATCTCCAATTATTTTATCTGATGGTAATTTTAAGAAATCTGACAGATTTAGGTGTATGGGCACCTTTACATTTCCGGAAATTGGGAAACAAACTGTTTATTGTATTGTTCATTCAGAAGTTTATAGTTTTGCTAAATACTATAAATCTAAGGGGTTGAAGAATGTCAATTATATGGCTGGATTTCCACCTCATTCATATAATGTAATAAAAACTTTCTTAGATTTGGGTTTTGATGCTATGGAGAAAACTCTTGATTTTAATGGTGTTAAAGTAAGTCCTTTAGAAGCAACTCATAAAATATTGCGTTTGATTAGACCGGTTAAAGGATATGAAGAGGTTGAAGATATATGGGTTAGGATGTCTGGATTAAAAGATGGTAAAAAAGTTAAACATAATTTTGATTGTTTAATACATTCATTAAAAGATTGGTCAGGAGTTGGAAGTGATGTTGGGACAGGAATGCCTATTTCAATTATTTCACAGATGCTAAAAAATAAAATAATAAATCAAAATGGAGTTTATGCTCCTGAAGTTATAGTTCCCCAAGAGTTGTTTTTTCACGAATTAAGGAAGAGAAAAATATATGTTTATCATAATGGTAAGAAACTTTATTAAAATTAAACCTTGTAAAAAAAGGTTCTCAAAATAGGAATAAATTAAGAAAATGATTGAAGAAATGTTTAGAAGGACTGGAACAAAGGATGTTATTTTAATTTTAATAGCATCTGTTGCTGTTGTAGGATTTTGGAGGGGAGTATGGAATTTAATGGATAGATATTTTTTACCTGAATATTTTTTAGTAAGTCAAATTGTAACAATAATTTTGGGTACTTTAATGTTATTTTTACTCTCAAGAATCAAATAAACCTTTTGCGAAAAGGTTTCCAAAATACTTTTGTAAAAGTAACAAAACAGAACCTTTTGCGAAAAGGTTTCCAAAATACTTTTGTAAAAGTAACAAAACAGAACC
>JBBSXX010000045.1:0-3830 GCA_038045565.1 Nanobdellota archaeon | reverse complement strand
TAAGATTTTCCATACCTTTTTTATTTCAAAATCTGATACAAAAGCCTTTAAATTAGGGTTTTTTAGCTATAAGATGTTAAGTATAATAATTCCTGCCCACAACGAGGAAAAAAGAATTTCTCCTACTTTAGAGGCTTATGGAGATTTTTTTAGTAAAAAATTAGATAAGAAAAATAAGGGAGAAAAGTTTGAAATAATTGTTGTTAATAATGCTTCTAAAGATAAAACTATAGAAGTTATTAAAAAGTATTCTAAAAAATTCAAAATTATTAGGTTTTTAGATTTAGAACTTGGAGGAAAGGGTTATGCTGTTATAGAAGGTATAAAAAGTGCTAAAGGCGATGTTGTTGGTTTTATAGACGCCGATATGTCTACAAAACCTCAAGACTTTTATGAATTGTATAATAATTTGAATGGTCATGATGGGATAATTGCAAGCAGATGGATAAAGGGAGCTAAAACAGAAAGATCTCTTGGAAAATATATTAGGAGTAAGGGTTTTAACTATCTTGTTAGGGCTTTATTTTTTCTTCCATATAAAGACACCCAATGTGGAGCAAAAATATTCAAAAAAAATAGAGTAATAGGTTTTGTTAATGAAATAAAAAGTATAAAATGGGCTTTTGATGTTAATTTGTTATATTTCTGCAAGAAAAATAAGTTAGATGTTAAAGAATATCCAACTGTTTGGGAAGATAAGGAAGGTTCTAAAGTTTCTTTTAAAACTCCCTTACAAATGGCTGCAGGAGTTATAAGACTTAGACTTTTATACTCCCCATTTAAGTTTATTGTAAAGGTTTATGATAAATCTCCAGAGGTTTTAAAAATCCATCACTAATAAGAAAATAAAATGTCAATGAAAAATAATGGATATGTTACCAATTAAATTTTATCAGAAACTAAATTAAACAAAAGAATGAAATGAAAAAATGACAAAGACAGATATTTTAATTGTGCATCTAAATGGCGAGGAGATTATTAAAAATTGTTTGGAGTCAATAAAAAAATATACAACTGACTTTAATGTTTATATTTTACTAAATGGAACAACCGATAAAAGTGAAGAAGTTATTAAAAAAATATATCCTAAATCTATAGTATTTAAGAAAGATAAAATAATTGGGTTTGCAGAAGCTTCTAATTTTTTGGCAAAAAAAGCAAAATCTGAATTTATTTTATTCTTGAACAATGATGTAGAAGTTGATGAAAATTGGTTAAAAGAAATGCTGACAACTATTAATAAACATAAAAATTGTATAGCTTGTCAACCTAAAATTAAATCTTATAGTGATAGAAAAATGTTCGAATATGCTGGAGCTGGAGGTGGATTTATTGACAAATATGGTTATCCTTTTTGTAGAGGTAGAATTTTTGATAGTTTAGAAAAGGATACTAACCAGTATAATGATGAAATTAGAGTTTTTTGGGGATGTGGGGTTTGTTTATTGGTAAAAAGGCTGGAATTTTTAGAACTTGGAGGTTTTGATGAAGATTTTTTTATGTATGGAGAAGAAACTGACTTTTGTTGGAGAGCAAATATTTATGGAAAGGAGATATATTACTGTCCTAAATCAACCATTTACCATATAGGGAGTTATAGTATTAAAAAACAGGGAATTAACATAAAGAAAGACTATCTACATACCAGAAATCACATAATTTTATTGTTGAAAAATTATTCTTTTTCAAGTTTAATTAAAATTATGCCCATGAGAATTATATTGGAGGCAACTTCTTCAATTAGATTTTTCCCTAATAAAACAATTGCTGGTTTAATGACTCTAGTTGTGTTGCCATTTGAATTTATATTTAAAATAAGAAAGGAAAGGAAAATAATACAGTCTAAGAGACAAATTAGCGACGATCAGCTAAGTAAATTAGTTTATCCAAGAAGCATTGCACTTGATCGTTTTTTAAATGGTAAAGGAAAATTTTCAGATCTAAATTTTAAAATAAATTTAAACTAGACTTAAAATGAAAACAATAAATGGAAAATTAAGCATTGCAATACCTACTTATAATGAGGAAGTTGATTTGAAAGTTTGCTTAGAAGCTATTTCAGAGCAAAAATATCCAAGAAATCTTATTGAGGTATTGATAATAGATAATTATTCAAATGATAAGACTATCGAAGTTGCAAAAAGCTTTTCTAAGAAAATAAATATTAAAATAATTAAAAACAAAATTAAAGATGCTGAAGTTAGCAAAATGATTGGTTTTAATAATTCTAGTGGAGAATTTTTTATGTATCTTGATGCTGATATGAAGTTTTCTGATGATAGGTTTATTGAAAAAATGTTGCTGCCATTTAAACTTGACAAAAGAATTACTGGAAATCTGGTTCAGTTTGTTGTAAATAGAAAACATCCCACACTAACGAGAACGCTTTCATATGATGAATTTCAAAGAGATCCAATCTTTAAATTTTTTACAATAGGTATTAAAGATATTGTAATTGAAAAAAAATCCGAATACTGGTTGTGTAAGTGCGATAAAGACAAAGTCCCTCCCCAAGGACTTATGATTTATAAGAAAAAATTGATAGAAAGTTATGCTAATGGTAAAAAGCAGCTTATAGATAATGAAATTCCGGCTGTTTTAATTGAAAAGGGGCATGAATATTTTGCTTTTGTTCCTTCAACAGGAGTTGAACACCTTTTATTAAGAAATTTAAATGAATTGTGGAGGAAAAGGGTAAGGAATCTTGAAAGAACTTACTATCCTAATGTAGGAGAAAGAAAATTTAAGTGGATAAACTGGAAAAAGCAGTGGATGATGGTCGGAATCTGGTTAATTTATAGCCACATAGTTATTTTTCCAATAGTTAATGCAATATATAAAAGCTTTAAATATAGGGATATTTGTTTTCTAAATGAACCTATGTTGAATTTAGTTTCAACATACTCGATAATTTATGGGGTGTTAATTAATATAATTAAAAAAAGAAATAAAAGTAAGTCAATATAATTAAAATCACAAAGTAAAATTAAATTATTGTATAATATTACCTAAATAAAGATAAGAAATGAAAATGAGCAAGAAAAAATATTATGGTAGAGAAAGAATTTGTGAGAGTTTTATTGATAAAAATGTCAATGGAAAGATACTTAATCTAGGAGCAGGTGAAATGCAATGGCTTGAAAATGATGTTTTCCTTGGAAATAAGAATTTTATATCTTCAGACATTGATGAAAATAATTTAGATAGTAAAAATAAAGCAAATATGAAAGTTAAAATAAATGCTACTAACATTCCATTTAAGGACGGGGAGATTTCTGAGGTGATTATCCTAGATGTTTTAGAACATATTAAAGATCATGAAAAAGTGCTTGACGAAATTTATAGAGTTTTGAAGAAAGGTGGAATTCTAATTATATCTGTTCCAAATGATACTTTATTGAGTTATTTAAATCCAATAAGGTATGCTCAACATGAAAGACATTATAAAATTAAACAGCTAACTGGAATGTTAGAAAAAAGAGGCTTTAGAATAGAAAAAGTGCATGCTGGTGGGAGAATTTGGGAGTTAGCTGACTTATATACGCATCTTTTAATTAAATATACAACTGGAAAAATTGTTAATTTACAAATTTTTAATAAACTAAGAGATAGAGAATATTCTAAACATCTTGATAATGGAAATGAAATAGCTATAAAAGCTATAAAAAAGTAAGATTTTTATTGGTTAAGTAATACACTTGCTCTTGGCATAGTGATAAAATATAGGTAATAATACTAATGGGATTTGTTCGATATAATTTAATATTAAAATTATAAACATAAATTAATGGGTACATGATTTCCTAGATGCCCCAATGGCCTTACCTTGG
>JBBSXX010000044.1:0-4331 GCA_038045565.1 Nanobdellota archaeon | reverse complement strand
CCTTCTGGTAATTTTGGTGACATGATGGGAACAGTTGTTGCAAGAGAAATGGGCTTACCAATTACAAAAATACTCTGTGGTGTTAATGAAAACACAGAATTTCCAGTTTTTTTAAGAACAGGCATATACAAAGTTGATGCAACAAAAAAATCTCCATCTTCTGCAATGAATGTTTCACATCCAAGTAATCTAGCAAGATTAATTGATTTTTATGGAGGACATATGTATGATGAACGTGATCCTCAAACTAAAAAAGTTGTTAGAGAAGGGGTAATAGATACGATGCCTGATTTAGAAAATATGAAAGAAGAAATATCTTCAGAAAGTATTAGTAATTCTGCGCATTATGAAACAATGAGGAGAGTATACGAAGAATTTGGCATTATTTTAGATCCTCATGGAGCTGTTGGATGGAAGATTTTAGAGGATTATTCTAAAGGACATCATGAACATCCCGGAATTGTTTATGAGACTGCTGATCCTGGCAAATTTCCTGAAGATGTTAAAAAAGCAATTGGAATTATTCCTGAATTGCCTGAAAGAATGAAACAACAAAGAGATTTGCCTGAGAGAATATATAGTATTGACAGTAAACCTGAAAAAACTGAATCTGGAATTAAGTTAAGTGATGCTCAGATAGAAGAAGCTAAGGAAAAAATCGCTGAAATATTTTCTTAATTCTAAAGGTTTAAAAACCCTTTTTTATTTTGTCTGGGATGGCTGAAAAGAAGAAAGCTAAAACTGTGAAAACAAATTCAAAACCAAAATCTAGTTCAAGCTCTAAATCTGATGGAATAAAAACCGGAGATAAAGTTTCTATAGAGTACACTGGGACATATGATAATGGGGAGGTTTTTGATAGTAATGTTCACGGAGATCATTCGCATCCACTTGAATTTGTTGTGGGTAGAGGAATGGTTATTCCTGGATTTGATAAAGCTGTAATTGGGATGAAAAATGGTGAGGAGAAAAAATTCAGAATTCCTGCAGCTGAAGCATATGGTGAAAGGGATGAAAATTTAGTTAAAACAATGCCTAAACCAGAAGAATTCCCCCCTCAAGCTAAACAAGGAATGTTAATTGGTGTTGGTCCTAGTCAAGATCAACAAATGCCAGCACTAATTGTTAAATTAACAGATAGTGAAGTTACTCTTGATTTAAATCATCCTTTAGCAGGAAAGGCTTTAAATTTTAAAATAAAGATTTTGGAAATCTTTAAGCAAACCAATACTTCAAAATAAATAAAGATTCTTAATTTTGAGAAGAATTAAACTTATTAGGTAATGTCAAATATCTTTTCCTGGTTTAATATCTTTTAAGTGATGTTTTTATTTTCATATCCTTAGATGATTTAATAGCTTTTTAGTTAAGATTGTAATATAATAATATAATCTCTTCAATTAAACAATTTAAGTTAGGTAAAGTTATTGCGTGTTACCTTTTCCTCTTCCTCTGATTTTTTCATTTCTTTTCTATATAAAATATAAAGTCCCCCAAAAGTTAAAAATAATCCTGAAGCAACTCCTTTTATCAATATTGAATTATGCCTATATTTTAAATCATCTTGATACTCTCTATAAGAATCCATATCAAATTTTTCTTTTGAAATCTGATAATTTTCTTTTTCTATTTTACTTGAATAATCATAAATTGCTAAACTACCAAAACTTGCTGCTGCTAAAAATGTTGATGATATGAATAATAAATCCTTAAGAGATTGTTTGCAGTTCATTTGTTTTATTTGTTAGTATTGATTTTACAATTTCGTATGTTTCTTTGTATTTTCTGGTTTTTAAAATTTCTGTATGAAGAAGATCAACTCCGCTGCAGCTTCCATTTATGTAAATATTAGTAATATTCTCTCCTTCAAGGAGAACATTTCTTTTTAATACAATGCCATCGCCCTCTTCTCCATTCATGTTACATCCTACTCCAACTATATTGTATACTTTTATATCAGGCAGTCCTTCTCTATTTAACTTATTCATAAATAAACTATTTGAATCCATATCTGCACATTCAAGTTTCTCCCCAAATAGAGCGCAGTATCTTGAAACATCTCCTTCAATGCCTTTATTTGGGGTTACAATTAAAATTAAATTATCTACATTTCCAGTTCCAAATAACTGAATATATCTTCTAGCAACTAATCCACCCATACTATGGGCAACAATGTTAATTTTTGGTCTGTTAGTTTTTACTTTTATTTCTTCAATAATATCCTTTAATCTAATTGCATAAGTATCAATATTCTCTGTTTTTGTTTGAATAATTATTGGATTTGATGGATCTTTGAAATAATCATAGTAATAACTAACTCTAAGAGAAATAGGTTTTGTTATTTGACTCCAAACTCCTGTTGGTTCATTTGGATCTGAATACAAAGAAATTGTTCCTGCATTTATGTAATCCTCATTTTCTAATTCTTGCTGAATTGCTCTAAAACTTTCAAAGCTATAATCTGCTGAAGCAGTTTTACTAAAATCATGCCCATGAATAAAAATAACCGGATAATTTTCTTTAGCTTCTGAACATTCTGTTGTTTCACAACAAGGAGTACATGAATTAAAAACACAACAAACCCCATATGGCTCTTCTAAATTGTTAATTATTGTGATATTTGAAAGAGAATTATTTAATGGATTTACATTTAATATGTATACTTGATTCATTGTCCAGCTTTTATTTGATGGTATTTTAGAACTTATTTCTTCATTTGCATTTAATAAAACACTTGAAAGGTGACTGTTTATTATAGATAGTGAAGCTTTTTTCTCATCTAAAGAGCTATTAAAATTATTTATAACATATAAATTAAATTCTGTGATTAAACTATTAATTTCAGATATTGTTGTTTCATTACTGATATATTGGGAATTATTTTGTAAGGCGTAAAGAGTGAAAGATAGTTGAGTTAGATTTTTTGCCATTTGATTATATAAAGAAAAGTTTGAATCAAATTCTATTTTAGTTTTATTAAATACTAACTCAAAATTTGAGAAATTATATCTTGTGCTTTCTAAATTTTGGCTTAATTTATTGAATTCCTGATTGTTCCAGTTTGACTTTAAAGAATTTATACTATCAACATTAATAAAAATATTTTTTTCTAAACCATCTAATGATTTTTTTAAATTAATAACATTTGAAGATTTACTTATTTCAAAAAGACCTAGATTAAAGTAATTTAATTTGTTATTTATTTCATTAATTGAATTTATTCTCCCCGATAGTTCTGATTTATCATCTAACTTAACGGATTTTTCTTTAATATTTAGGTCTCTGTTGACTGTTATTAAAATACTTCTTAAAACAGGTTCTTCCCCTGTATGACATAAATCTGAATAAATATTGTGACATTTTAAATCAAATCTATATAAATCAAGTCCTTTTCCTTCTCCATCTGCACTAAAAAGATAGTTCTTTTTTACAGGAATACTTGAAGTTAGGGAAAAATTCTCGGAATATAAAATCTGTCCATCTTTTATAGAAATTAATTGAGACTCGCATGTATTTTTACATAAAGGATTTGTTGTTACAGATGAAGAAAATGTGATTGTTTCTTGGTCTCCATTTTTGAGAAAGAGATTTTGTTGATCTGCATTTAACTTAACTAGAATATCATTTCCTAAAAAGAATCTCCCATAAACTAAAATTTTTGCTCCAAAAAAGAAAATAACTAGAATTATCAATAAGATAAATAAAAATATAAAAAATTTCTTGAAACTGCCTCTCTTTTCGATCATATACCTAGATGATTTTTAAAATTAAAAAGGTATTGGTTTTGAGTTTATATAATAAAAAAACACTTTATGTAACAATTCTAGAAGAAATTTTCATTAAAGAAAATTTTTTATCTTATTACATTAAATTTATTTTAATTCTAAATAATTTTTCAGAAATTTTAGTAGTTTTATTTTTTCTTTTTAATGCTGATAATAGAAAAACAAGACGAGGTAAGGTGTAACTTGTAATTTATTTTATTTGTAGATAACAAATGTAGCTATTAGTAACTGCTGGCTGAACACGTCGCCGAAGCTTCGTGCTTACACCACAGTTCTATCAACGCAGTCTTCTTCTGCGGCCTATATTGTCTCGTTTTGCGGATGGCTTCGTGATTAGATGCTTTCATCGCTTATCCATACAATGCGTAGCTGCGCAGCTTGCTCGTAACAACTGCTAGACCAGAGGCATCCAAGTCAGGTTCCTCTCGTACTACTGACTCGTTCCACTCAGACAATTACACACCTAGTAGATATCATACAAACTGTCTCACGACGTTCTTAACCCAGCTAACGATCCCTTTTAATGCGTGAACTCCGACACCCTTG
>JBBSXX010000043.1:0-2170 GCA_038045565.1 Nanobdellota archaeon | reverse complement strand
ATTAGAAGTTTTTAAGTTTTATAAATCTCATAAATGAATTTAGACGCAATGCCTTAACAACCAAAAAGCTTATATATGTGCATACACATCAATACACATGGTAAACGTAACTGTAACAATTCCGGAAGAGCTTAGAACTAAACTAAAAAAGCATGATGAGGTTAATTGGAGTGCTGTTATTAGGAAAGCTCTTCAAGAACATTTAAGGAATATAGAGATAGCTGAAGCAATTGCCCAGAAAAGCAAACTTACAAAGAAAGATGTAGAAGAGATAAGTAAGAAGATAAATAGGGCTACTGCAAAAGATTTAGGATTAATATAAACTAAATAAAATAAAGGGGCATATGAAATTAATAATAGATTCTAATATAATAATATCTGCTTTAATCAGAGATTCTAAAACAAGAGAATTAATTCTAGAATCTGGATTTGAATTATATTATCCAAAAGCATCACTTAATAATTTAGAAAAATATAAAGAAGAAATAATAATTAAGGCCGGGATTAATAATGAAGAATTTGAAAAAATTTACCATATTATACTTAGTAAAATAATAATAGTGGAGAATATCAAATTTTTAGATAGGTTAGATGAAGCAAAAAATATTATGGGCCATATTGATATTGAAGATGTTCCTTTCATTGCTTTAGCATTATCAGTTGAAAATGATGGAATTTGGACAGATGATAGTGATTTTAACAGGCAAGATAGCATAAAAGTTTGGAAAACTGAAGATATTTTGAAGAGTTTGATGTGATTATTAAGACGGAAGAGGATATAACAACTCAAATTCTAAGGCTTTCTCAACTAGTTTTTTTATATCGAACTTATCAGTTTTATGTCCTGAAATTTCTACAATCTGGACTAATGAATCAAACAAAGTGTGCATTGTTAATCTACATCTTGCTTCTTTGAACCCTTTTATATGATATATAATAGAATTAGAATTTCCATTTTCTCTTGAAATAAATCTGAGAGCTTGAAAATCTTCGTCTTGCGTATAAAACCTATTTGAATTCTTTTTTGCTTCTTCTGTTCCTATTAGATATCTTTCATTTATCATAAAATTCTAGTATATGGTATGTTTTTAATTGTTTTGGTTATTTTTCATATTATTTTCCCTTCATAACCTTTATATATGTTTAAGAATTAAAATTGAGATGAATAAAGGTTCAATTATTGGAGGGGTTATTGCTATAGTGCTTATTTTAGGAATAGGCTTCTTTTTATTTAACAATTATTTCAATAATTCTACTAATGTAACAACTGGAAATTCAGTAGATAACTCTAATTCAAATGTTAATTTAGATACTGGCTCAAATTCTAAAACATTTACAGTTTCAAGTTCTTATTTAAGATTTTATCTTAAGGGAAGTGAAGCTGAAAATCCTGAAATAAAGGTTAAGCAAGGAGATAAAATAAAAATTGAATTTTCTAGCGATGAAGGATTTCATGATTTTGTTATAGATGAATTTAATGCAAAAACAAATAGAGTTAATCCTGGAGAAACTTCTAGTGTTGAATTTATAGCTGATAAGAAAGGAACATTTGAGTATTATTGTAGTGTTGGCCAGCATAGAGCAAATGGAATGTTTGGGAAGTTTATTGTTGAGTAAAAAGAACCTACGGTTCTTCTTACGACATCTCCCTTTTTTCCTTATCAACCCCTCCTCTTTAAGATAATTAAGTTCTTTAACGCATCAATCTCCTAACAAAGCATCACCCTCCTAAAAGAACAAGTTTTCCACAGCATTACTTTCCATTCACAAAGACTACTTTTTTAATTAAATGAACAACTAAGGTAAGATCTTAGGGCATCAAAAAGATTAGGTAATCATTAACTTATATTTAAACATCCAATTATGTTATTTAATTTTAAACTGAACAAATTCCATTCAGTATTGTTACTTATAGTCTATCCCTGTGCCAAGAGCACAGGGTATTACGACTGAATAAAAAGATATAAATACTAGTTCTTACATTATATATCATGGTAGACATATTTATTACATTCACGTTAATAATGGCTGTGCTTGCAATTATTGCAGGTATTTTGATATTAATCTGGCCTAAACTACTAAATTATATTGTTGCAATCTGGCTTATTGTCTATGGAGCCTTTCAGCTTGCAATTCAACTTGTTTACAAGTGAATATAATTAATTCTTCA
>JBBSXX010000042.1:0-1280 GCA_038045565.1 Nanobdellota archaeon | reverse complement strand
AATATATCGAAGAGAAACAAGTATTTATATTTTACTAATTATGGGACAGCCTGTTTAGGGTTGTTCACTATTTGAATATTGTTAAAAAGCTGTAATTTTACTCCTATTCTTTTTTAAAATAATTTCATCAAAGATTTCAACTAATTTTTTAACAAAAGGATTTTTCATATTTAACCTATATAATTGTGCATTTCCTATCTGTCTTGTAAAAATAATTACCTCACTTTCTAATAAATCATCAAAAATCCTGAATAAAGTTGTTCTTCCAATTTCAGCACCCTCGGCAATATCTGAAATACTATAATCTAATTCTCTTCCTTCTATAAGAAATTCTAAAACTCTTATTTTGGGAGTATCCCCTAATGCCTTTCTAAATAAAGTTTCCATAATTGCCCTAAATAAACAATATTTATAAATGTTTCTAATTTGGAACACATATGTTTCAAAAATAAAGGATAAAATTAAATATTAATTTATCTTATAGTATTAATGGACTTACAAAATGTAATTATGAAGAGGTTTCTAAGAAAATTAGTAAACTTAAACATTTGGGGTGGAAGACATACAGAACTAAGAAATTTGGAAAAATCACTTCCAGATCATTTAAGAGGAAGCAAAGAATCAAAAGAAGCCTTAAAAGAACTTGTAAGAAATGAATTTCTACTAATTAAAATTTCAACTGGAGAAAAACATGTTTCTTTAAACAGCCACAAACAGAAAGAGATCTTTGATTTCTTGGAAAAAGAGTAAAATATAAGAATAGGATAATAAAAAGAAATTATTGTCTGTCTTTATGATAAATCTCTAAAAAATATAGGGTATTCTGGCTTTTATCATAAAAATATGAAATTCTGAAAGGTTTTATGTATAATTCTCTAGTGTCTTTTCTATTAAATCTCATTGGTTTGCCAATTTCAGGATTTTGTATAATCTTAGTTACTATCTTTTCAACTCTACCAATATAAGATTTATCAAGTTTTGATAAATGCCTAATGAAAGTTTCTGTTCGAATAATCTCTTTTATCATTTTACTTAAACTTATTTAAAACTTCTAATCTCATTAAGAAAATCATCTGAAGACATTTTTTTGAATCTACCTTTTCCTATATCTTTCCAAGCTTCTTCTGTTCTTTTAGCAAACTCTAAATCTTCATTTAATTTTTCATCAAGCTCACTAGCTCTCTCAATAATTATTTTATCTCCATTTCTTATTATCAAAAGTTTATCTCCTTCATTAAATCCATTTCTTAATTCAGAAGGTATAACTACCTGTCCTTTAG
>JBBSXX010000041.1:0-3570 GCA_038045565.1 Nanobdellota archaeon | reverse complement strand
GATTTTACTTTATTTAAGATTTTTTATAGTTTTGAAATTAAGTATTTACTTAAACTTTGTATTTAAATCTAAATAATCCCTTTAAAGTGAAGAACTTTTATTATTTTACACTAAAATTTTCTTTTCTTTTTTCTTATGATAAAAAATATTATGATAATTATAACTATTAAACCAAAAATAATTGGCGCTGTTTTTATTAAACTAGTTTTATTTTCAATTTTTTCATTATTCCCTGTATTTGTTTCATTTGAAACTATTGTTTTGTTTATTTCAGTATTGTTAATAATTGAATTATTTTTTCTCTTATTTCCTTTATATGGACCAACTAATTCTCCTTCTGAAACTGGAGTTGTTGAAGTTGCTGATGGAGGATTGTTTGCAAGATATGTTCCAAAGCTTCCATACGGGACTCCTAAATATCCACCCATTGCCTTGTCTAAAATTAGAGCAATTTCTGAAGAGTGATATGCAGCTTTGTATTCATAACCTTTATCAGAGTTAGTTATAGAACCTGATTCATTTAGGATTTCATACACCTCTCCATTTGTTTGATCCAAATATTTATCTAAATAAGTTCCTGTTGTTTTTTTAAATAAATCATAGTAAAAATCTTCATTTGTATTCTTATAGAGTATATGTCCACCAACAGAACCATCTTCTATTGTCCACCAGTATATGCTCTGACTTGTTGATTGATTTGTTGTGGTATTAACCTCATCATCCCATAAGTTATATTGATCTTCCCATCCTTTTTCTGTCACATTTCTAAACAGCGATAATCCTCTTGTTTTATAGGTTTCATTTCCTGTTAGGTTATACATATAAAGAAGATACCAGGAATATTTTACATTATGTCCTACTGAGATTTGCTCTTTATTACCATCGTTACCCCAACCGGGATCATAATTTCCTACAACTAAGTCGTTAGTTTCATTTACCATATTTTTGAGAGAAGTGTCTGTTATTTCTTTTAGTCTTGTTAAGTATGTTGAATTGCCTGTTAGGGTGTATAGTGGAAGAATTAGTGCAATTGCAACATCTACTGTGCTAGAGAAAGTATATTTATTTGAGGTAATTGTCCAGGCATCGTTTGTTGTATCTGCATAAGCTTTATCTGTGGAGTTCCATGTTTTTTGTTCGTATAAAGCATAACTTTCTTGAGCATAGTTAAGATATGTAACATTATTTGTTATCCAATAAGTACTTAGATATCCAAAACTAGCCCATGATTGCCCAAACATTGTCTTAGAATTTCTTGCATTTATTATCTGGCTTGTATTTGAAACATTAAAATCATCATCTGAAAAACCTCCGCTATTTGAACTATCCCAAAATTTATCTCTTAAAACGTTTGTTGCATTTATTGCCATTGATTTATATGTTTCATTTCCTGTTAGATTATAGGCAACAGCCATTCCATAAATATGACGCCCAAGCATTTGAGCTCTTACTAACTCATTATTTCTTGCTCCTGTTTGATTTACATTCATATAAAATACTGAAGTATTTGGATTGAACTCGCTTGCCCAGAAAGGAGCTATTTTATTTATGTAAGTTGATTTCCAGTAGGTTGAGTTATATTCCCATGGTTGAGAATAATTTATTGTTATTGTTCTATAATCTGTAACATTTGAGGCTATAGAATCATTTATGAAAACTCTATACTGAAATGTTCTGTTTATTAGATAGGTTACATTAAACTGGAAAGTGTAGTTTGTTGTGTTTGAAAGGGTGTAATTTACCGGTCTGAATGAATTATTTAACTCGAGAATAACATTTGGAGTTCCCGTAAAATTTCCAATTGTGACATTAACAAGAAAATAATCTTGAGTGTTTAGAGTTGTACTGTCATTTGGATTGCTTGGATTGAAGGTTATGTTAATTGCTGAAACCAGGTTAATTAAAATTACTGCTATTAAAACTACGAAAATCACTCTCTTTTTCATATTTTTATATTGTTTTTTGAAATATTTAAAAGTAATGGACTGCTGTTTTATAAAAGTATAAAAACGTAGGTTATTTTTTAGTGCTATGAAACCGATTTTAATAAGGGAATTTATCAGAGATAAGAGAGTTGCCTCAATAAAATCAAGTTCCAGATTTGTTGCAAAACAGATATGTGATATGATTAATTTTAATAAAAACTTGGTAATTATTGAATATGGGCCAGGAAATGGGGTTATAACTAAAGAAATTTTAAAAAGAATGAATAAAGATTCTAGGCTTTTAGTTATTGAGACAAATGAAAAGTTTTGTATATTTTTATCAAAAATAAAAGATGACAGATTGATTGTAATAAATAATGAAGCTGGAAATGTTAAAGAAATATTAAATAAATCAAATGTTAATGGGGTTGATTACATAATAAGTGGGATTCCATTTTCAATGATTAAAAATAATGTTCAAGAAAAAATACTTTCTGAAACAAAAAATATCTTGAATGAAAACGGAAGTTTTATTGTTTATCAGATTAAAGCTGAAATTGAAAGAAATCTTAGAAAATATTTTTCTAATATCAAGAAGCATAGGGAGATAAGAAATATACCTCCTTTGGTTATTTTTGAGTGTAAAAAGTAATGAGAAATAATATTTTAACCAGAAAGATTTAAAAAGTCTATATGCATCTCAAGTGTATACTAAATACACATATTATCAATATTATAAATGACCAGCCAAACAGTTTCAGCAAGAGTAGAATTAGATGAATATACTAATAGGGTTCTTGGAGTAATTAAAATGAAATATGGTTTAAAAGATAAAAGTGAAGCTTTGAATAAATTTATAGAGCTTTATGGCGATGAGGTTATTGACAGAGAGGCAAATGAAGAATATATTAAAAAGACAATTGAATTAACAAAAAAACATTATAATAAGTATAAAAATAAAAAAATGACCTTGCAAGAACTTGACAATCTTTGTGAGGTGTAATAATGTTTGACTTTGATTTAACTGATGAGCTTAAATTAATCATACGGAAGCTTGTTAAGAAAGATAAAAAGAAAGTAGAGATAATAAACAGAAAAATAAAAGAGATAATTAACAGCAATAAAGATTCAATAAATCATTATAAAAATTTAAGACATGATTTAAGTGATTATAAAAGAGTTCATGTTGACAAGAGTTTTGTATTAGTATTCAAAGTTGATTTATTTAATAATTTTATTTTATTTGTAGATTTTGACCATCATGATAAAGTTTATAGTAAGAAGTTTAAAGATTAGGTGGGGAGGTTTACTTTGTTGTAAAAGGTGATGATTATCAAAGTTTCTGTTTTTTGGACAAGTAATAATTAAATTTCAATTATTTTTATGTATTAATTCCTAGATATTTTCTTTCATCATCATCTGGTAAAGCACATAATCTATCTCTTTCTACTTCTGCTTTGATATATTCACTCACAGTTAAACTTACTCGTGATGTGTTTAGATGAACCTCTTCTTGCCTTTTTTGGTAGTTTTCCTTTGAATCCATATTATTATTTATTATACCAAGTTAATAAATTTATTTAAAATTTTGGCTATGTGTAAAAATTAGTGCTTAATCTTTAATTTCTTAAGCAAAGTATCAGCT
>JBBSXX010000040.1:0-2277 GCA_038045565.1 Nanobdellota archaeon | reverse complement strand
CTCTCAAGATAGATAATCTTGAAGTCTAAAGATAGAGGATTTTTTTTAGGATTAATAAAATCATAAATTAATCCTTAATCTGATATTTACCTAACACATCATAGAAATTTCCCATTGAAGAAAAACACTAAAAAATTATTAATTTTTAGTGCTATTACCTATAATTTTGTCTCTATGACAATAGTAAAGAGATTAATAAAATAAATGCATTATAAAAAGATATTTAAAGAGAAACTTCATTTAGGATATATAAAATGACTAATAAAAGAGATAAGAGAGGTATATCCCCTGTTATTGCTACCGTACTACTTATTGCTATTGTTGTAATTCTTGGTTTTATTATATTTTTATGGGCTAGAACTGTTATTCAAGAAGATGTTCAAAAATTCGGAGAACCAATTAAAACTATATGTGATGAAGTAAGTATTTCTACAAGTATTATAGGAACCTCCCTTGTTATTACAAATAATGGAGATAGAGCACCGATAAATAATATTGCTCTTCATCTAAAGGATAGCAATGGAGATGTAAGTATTCAAGAGTATTCGAATCCTATAGATCTTGCTCCTGGAAGATCAACTACAATTCAGGTATCTCAAACATCTGGAACTTTAGTTGCAATAAGCCCTATTCTAAAAGGAAGTAAAGGCGGATCTGAAGAAACATTTATTTGTGAGAATAAATTTGAGTTGTAAAATTTAAATTTTTAGAAATAAATATAATTAAGCTGCTCTTTCTAATTTTTCTTTGAATACTGATTGAACTCTCTTTTAATAAGACTGGAGTCATAACCATAAGAAGCAAAGCTTCTTTGGCCAAGAGAATAACATTCTCTCTGGGAACCTGCAAGGTTTTTATTTATCAACCCCTCCTTTAAATTATTTTACAAAGATTCTCTTAATTTTATGAAACGTTATTTACTTACTTTTTCATAGAATTTAAATAGTTTAATTTGTATTTTATATTATGAGAGGAAAGAGAGGTATTTCAGAGGTAATTACAACTATTTTGATAATACTTTTATCTGTTGCAGCAATTTCTATACTTGCGGTTTTCTTAGTCCCATTTGTGAGAAATAATCTTGAAAAGAGTGGAAGTTGTGTTGGGGTATTGGATAAAATTGATCTTGTTCAAGATAGTTCGTGTTATTCAGCTAAGAATACAACTATCAGAGTTAGATTTAAAGATATAAATGTTTCAGAATTATATCTTGTTTTGAGTAATGAAACTGCATCTAAAAATTATAAATTAAAATCTGGTGAAAGTTATAATTATTTATTGGCTGGAAATCCTGTTAAAATGCCTGATCCAAATGGTGGGGAGAGAACTTATTTATTTAATTGGTCTTATAATAAGGCAAGTATTGGAGCTGTAACAAAAACAGGAGCTTGTGATATGTCAGATGAAATAGTTTTAGAGAAATGTTAAATGATAGAAATAGGTAACATCACTAAAAGATATAAAATTAAAATTAATTAAAACACATAGATTACGTAAATAAGGTAAGAAAATTAGATTAATTAGGTAACATACCTACGGCAGATAAATTAAAAAGAGGAGAAAAATGTTAAACCAATCGATTAAATTAAAATAATCCGAAATATTACATATTAAATAAAAGCGATAAAAGAGAGATGAGAAAAATAAACTATAAACCTTTTAGCCAAGAGAATGAGATTCTCTGGTCCAAAGAACTAAAAGTTCTTTTGGGAAAAAGGTTTCCAAAAACTAAACTGGGACAGATATGGGTGGAGACTGTAATTTATACCTTAATTGGATTATCTTTGCTTGGGATTCTTCTTGCATTTGCTGTTCCTGAAATACAAAAACAGAAAGATAAAGCTGTGATAAGTGCTACTATTAATGCAATGAGTGAACTTGATAATAATATTGTTGATGTGAGAAGAAATGGAGTTGGAAATGTCAGAGAGATGAGTTTTCTTATTAATAGGGGAAGTTTAGTTGTTGATTCTCCAAATGATAAAATAGCTTTTGTAATTGAAGATAGTTCTTTTGTTTATAGCGAGATTGGAAGAGATGTTGTTTTAACAGGCACTAATTTAAAGGTTTTAACTGAAAAAAACGGAAAGAAAAATAGAATTACCTTAACTTTAGATTATAGATCTGGAACTAGGACTAACATAACTTATAATGGGGTTGATAATGAAAAGTCTTTAACTCCAGCTTCAATAAGCTATAATTTTATAATTGAAAATCTTGGAAGGGGAGATATCAATGATCCAAACAGTTATATTAATGTTGATTTAAGTTCTTAAT
>JBBSXX010000039.1:0-5391 GCA_038045565.1 Nanobdellota archaeon | reverse complement strand
ATGTTACATTTTAATGAATCAAGAAAAATAATAGCTGATTTCATAAATGCTCAAGAAAATGAAATAGTCTTCACAAAAAATGCAACAGAGGCATTTAATTTACTAGCTTACACAATAAAAGAAATAATTCCAAAAGGAAAGGACGAAATAATACTTAGTGAAATGGAACATCATAGCAATATTGTTCCCTGGCAAGAATTTGCAAAAAGACATAATTTTAAATTAAAATTTGTAAAAATAACAAAAAACTTTGAATTAGACATAGATGATTATAAATCAAAACTATCAGACAAAACAGCAATTGTTTCAATAACACATGTTTCCAATGTTCTTGGAACTATAAATCCTATAAAAGAAATTGTAGAATTAGCAAAAAAACATAATGCTATAACCATAATTGATGCTTCACAAAGTGCTCCGAACTTAAAAATAAATGTAAAGAATTTAGACTGTGACTTTTTAATATTCTCCAGTCATAAAGTTCTGGGACCTACAGGGGTTGGAGTTTTATATGGAAAGTATAATCTGTTAGAAAAGTTACCCCCATTTAATTTCGGAGGAGGAATGATAAAATCAGTAACATTTGAAAAATCAACCTATGCAGATCCTCCAGAAAGATTTGAAGCCGGAACTCAAAATGTAGGTGAAGTAATAGCTTCTGCAGAAGCAATAAAATATCTTAATAATCTTGGCATAGAAAATATAAATAAAATTTCAGAATACCTGTATGATTATGCTATTAAAGAATTAACTAAGATCCAAGGAATAAAAATCTATAATCCTGGAAAAGAAAAAAGTGTGGATATTATCTCATTTAATTTAGATAGAATTCATTGTCATGATGTAGCTAGTATTCTAAATGACTATAAAATAGCAATTAGAGCAGGCCATCATTGCGCTATGCCTCTTATGAGTATACTAGGAGTTAATGGAGTTTGTAGAGTTTCATTTTCCGTGTTTAATACAAGAGAAGAAGTTGATAAGTTAATAGAAGCTTTAAAAAAATGTCAAGAGGTTTTTAATAAGTAAAATGACAGAAGAGATAGTAGACATAGTAAATGAAAATGATGAAGTAATAGGGCAAGAACTTAAAAGTGTATGTCATGAAAAAGATATTTTGCATAGAATCTCAGCTGTTTTTGTATTTAATGATAAAAATCAACTTTTAATTCAGAAGAAAAAAAAGAATGGAAAGTATGACCATTCAGCAGCAGGACATGTTCACGCAGGAGAAACTTATGAAGAAGCAGCTAAAAGAGAATTAAGTGAAGAGTTAGGAGTAGAATTAAATAAATTAGAAGAAGTTAATAAGAAGATTTTAGACTTATCAAAAAATATTCATCATATATGTAGACTTTTTTTAGTAAACTATAATGGTTCATTTAACCTCCAAGAATCAGAGGTAGATGATGTAAAATTTATGTCATTAGATGAAATAGATTCTATATTAGATGAAGATCCAAAAATATTTTGTAAAGGATTCAAATTAAGTTACAGTGCATACATAAATTGGTTAGGAGAAAGAAAATGACAGAAATGTTATACCTAAAAGACTCGTATATGAAAGAATGTGAATCAGAAGTCCTAGAAGTAATAGAAAATGAAGGAAAATACTTTATAATATTAGATAAAACAATTTTCTATGCTCAAGGTGGAGGACAAGCATATGATACGGGAAAAATTATCTCTGAAAATAATGAAGAGTATAATGTTTTATCTGTAAAAAAAGTAGAAGGAAAAATCTCACATGAAGTAGATAAATCTGGATTAAATACTAATGAACATGTAAAATGTGAAATAGATTGGGAAAGAAGACACAAGCTAATGAGATCTCACACAGCAACACATATTCTAGCAGAAACTATATTCAAAGAAACAAATGCTTTGATAACAGGAAATAATATTGATATAGATAAATGTAGAATTGATTTTGACCTTGAAAATAATGATGTTGAATTAATGAAAAAGTCAGTTGAAGATGCAAATAAAGTTATTTCTAGACATCTCCCAATTAAAGTTGAATTTATGCCTAGAGAAGAAGCTGAAAAAATTCCTCAGCTTTCAAAACTAGCAAAAGGTCTTCCTCCAAGTTTAACAGAAGTCAGAGTTGTTTCTATAGGAGACTATGACATTCAAGGAGATGGTGGTACACATGTCCATAATACAAAAGAGATCGGAAAAATAGAATTTATAAAAGTGGATAATCGTGGTAAAAACAACAGGAGGATCTATATCCAGATAGTTGATTAAAATGAGTTTAGAAATGTATCGTGAACAGATAATAGATTTGTACAAAAATCCATTAAACTTCGGAAGTTTAAAAAATCCAACTCACAAATATAAAGAATTTAATTCTTTATGCGGAGATGAAATAGAAATATTTTTAGTAATTGAAAATAATAAAGTAAAGGATGTAAAATTTGAAGGTAAAGGCTGTGCAATTTCAATAGCGAGCGCAAGTTTAATCACAGAAGAAATAAAGGGGAAAAATATAGAATCAATTAAAAAGATGAATTTTACAGATATTAAAAAGTTAATGGGAATTGATGTTATCTATACAAGAGTTAAATGTGCTACTCTTGCCCTAGATGCAATTAAAAGAGCTTTAAACAAGGATAATTAAAATGAAAACACAAATAAGACAAGCAACTTTAGAAGATGTTCCGGCTATTTCAAATATTTTTGAAGTATTAGAAATGGGTAAAAAAATGTGGTCAAGAAATAAATTGAGAAACAGAATTATAGATGAAAAGAGAGAGTTTTATTTATTAATTATAAAGAATAATCCAGTTGGGGCAATATCTCTTGATTTTATTACAGGAGATTGTGAAGTGGAAGCAATAGCAATAAGAAAAAAAGGAAGGGGATATGGATCTAATTTATTAAATTATTCCGTACAATTAGCTAAAGATAAAAAATGTGAAATTATCTGGTGCTATACTATGGATTATTATAATGCGAGAGGATTTTATGAATCAAATAATTGGAAAGAGGTTGAATGTGAATTTGACAAAATTAGGGGGAATAATATATTAAAATTTGCAAAAAAATTAATATGATTCAATTAGAAATAAAAAACTTGCATGTTGAAATAATTGAAGACAATAAAAGCAAAGAGATTCTTAAAGGTATAAACTTAAATGTAGATAAAGGAAATATTCATGCTTTAATGGGGCCAAATGGGAGCGGAAAATCAACACTAGCAAATGTCATTATGGGAAATCAAGAGTACTCTATTAGTAAAGGGGAAATAATTTTTGAAGGGAAAAATATTACAGATTTAAAAGTTGATGAAAAGGCTAGATTAGGAATATTTATGAGTTTTCAGTATCCTCAAGAAATTGAGGGAGTTACTATAAGAAATTTCCTTAAAACAGCTTATCAAAATCTATATGGAAAAATAAATGTTATGGAATTTAAAAAAATATTAGATGAAAAATCTGAGATATTAAAGTTAGATGAAAATTTTTCAGAGCGTTATTTAAATAAAGGTTTTTCTGGTGGAGAAAAAAAGAAATCTGAAATGTTGCAATTAGCTGTTTTAAATCCTAAATTTGCTATTTTAGATGAAACAGATTCTGGCCTAGATATAGATGCTTTAAGATCAGTTTCAGAATCTATAAATTTATTAAAGGAAAAAAATCCTGAAATGACAATACTAATAATAACTCACTATAAAAGAATTCTTGAGTTTATCAAACCAGATAAATTATCTATAATGATTAAGGGAAAAATAGTTATGGAAGGAAATGCCGAATTAGTAGACCAATTAGAAGAAAAAGGTTATGGTTGGATAGAAGAAGAATAATTATTCATAAAGTGCCTTAATAACAAAATCAATAAGACCATGATATTGTTTAGCATTTTGATTATCCATTTCAATGGTTTCAATTGAATTTCCAGTTACTCTATAAGGTCTTATACTGGGTTTTCCTCCTTCAAGAAATAATACACTTCCCTTATACTCAACTTTTGGAATAAAATTCTCATCTCCATTTAATCCATATTCAAGTTCAAGTTTAACTTTATCATCTAAAGTAAATCCAAGAGTAACCCTTAAATTTTCAGAAACAAAACGTAAAAACTCTTGAAACCCCGGTTCGAACTCCCCATTGCTTCTTTCTATATTAGATGCACCATCATAAAGTTCATAAAAAACAGAATAGACTCTAAAACCAAAATCACCACGAGCTTGAATTCTAGAAGAAATATCTCTTAAATTAACCACCCCTTGCATTATAATAAAAAATCAACACGCTTTAAAAGGATTAGTGTGAAGAAATATTATAAGAGATGAAATATGCTTAGTTTAAAGCTCCAACTTCTCTATGGTCTTTTCTAGTATGATCATGAAGTAAAAAACTAAGAGACTCTTTTCCATTATCACTATCTAAAAAAACATTGAAAACTTGACCACCATATGATCCTAAAAATTGAACTTCTCCGTGGGTAGATATTCTACCTTCATATTCCTCTCCTTTAATATTTGTTTTTTCTCTTTGATCTACATACATTTCAACAGCACTTCTAGCTATTTCCAATTTAGAATCATAACTAACCCTTGAATTCATTCTCAAAAAAATAGGTTCAACAACAAAACCCTATATTCAATTAAATAATCCGACATTTATTCCTATAAAATAATGTATTTTTAAATTTATCTATTATCTGAGCTGTAAAGTAAACGTCACTTTTCTAAGCTATTTTAAGGGTTTTAGGTCTGTGACATCCTCTGTCGCCTAAAGGCGACAGCGTCCCTACGACGAATGATGTAGCTCCTGATTCTGTACATAACTCAATGCTCTCTGAAAATCTGTTCCACATCCCTGGCAAAAATATCCTTTGTTCCAAAAATTCCCTCTGGGATATCTTTTCCTTAACTGCGGGCAAATCCTGAATAACAAATACGACGACAAACCCTTGACAATCTGCATTAACATTGCATCACTCATTGTCCTCGGGCAATCAACAATCAAATGCGCATGCTCATTCAAAACTTTTACAATTATCACTTCTATTTTATGTTTTTTGCAGGCCTCTTCCAATGAAACTCTGCAAAAAACTTTTATCTTTTCCTGCCTCATCATCTGATACCTGTATTTAGTTGTTATCTGAATTGTCTTCAGGTTGTTTCCAACTGATGTTGAATAACGTTTGTAAGTGTCCATTTTAGCCTCCGAAAGGTTTTTATTTTAGAAGAAAGTTATCACTACGTCTAACTTTCAATGGGCTAGAAACCAGCCCATTCATAGTCAAATAAATCAAGAAATAAATAATTTAGCAAGACATCAAACGCAATTCAGCTGTCAGCTAAAGCAGACAGATTTCTTGCTAAGCTTTAAAACGCAATCTTTAATAACAATCTAATAGGTTTTTGTTATATGATTAATC
>JBBSXX010000038.1:0-2372 GCA_038045565.1 Nanobdellota archaeon | reverse complement strand
ATTAGATAATTTAATAAAACAGAGATATTTCAATAATTTATGTCATTAAAAGTTTACAACACCTTAACAAGGAAGAAAGAACCGTTTATTCCTATACAAAAAGGTAAAGTAAGTATGTATTCTTGTGGTCCAACTGTTTATTGGTATCAGCACATTGGAAATCTAAGAAGCTATATTTTTTCAGATATTCTAAAAAGAGTTCTTTTATTTAATGGATATAAAGTAAAACATATAATCAACATAACAGATGTTGGACATTTAACAAGTGATGCAGATTCAGGAGAAGATAAAATGGAAAAAGCTGCTTCTAAAGAGGGCAAAACTGCTAAGGAAATTGCAGAATATTATTTTAATGTTTTTGAAAAAGATCTTAATAAATTAAATATAATAATACCAGAAAAATGGACAAAAGCAACAGAAAATATCAAAGAGCAAATAGAACTTATAAAAATTCTAGAGAGAAAAGGTTTCACATATAAAACACCAGATGGAATTTATTTTAATACTTCAAAATTCAAAGATTATTCTAAATTTGCTAAACTAAAAGTTGAAGGTCTACAAGCAGGAAAAAGGATCTCAATGGGAGATAAAAGAAATCCTACAGATTTTGCTTTATGGAAATTTTCTCCAAAAGATCCAAATGAAAAAAGGCAACAGGAATGGAAATCTCCTTGGGGAACTGGATTTCCAGGGTGGCATATTGAATGTTCTGCAATGTCAATAAAATATTTAGGAGAACATTTTGATATTCATACAGGAGGAATTGATCACATCTCTGTTCATCATACTAATGAAATTGCTCAAAGTGAAGCAGCAACAGGTAAAAAATTTGTTAATTATTGGCTTCATGGAAATTTCCTCACATTAAAAGGAGAAAAAGTCTCAAAAAGTAAAGGAGGATTATTTACACTAACAGAATTAGAAGAAAAAGGATTTCCACCTTTATCATACAGATATTTTTGCTTAACAACTCATTATAGAGCTGAATTAGACTTCTCTATTGAAAATCTTGAATCTTCACAAAATGCATATAAAAGACTGAAAAATATATGCGAAAATATTAAAGAAGAAAAAAATGAAAAAGAGAATAAAAAATATTTAGAAGAATTCAAAGATGCAATTGATGATGATTTAAACATTCCAAAAGCTCTTCAGGTTTTATGGAATCTAGTTAGAGATGAAAAGGTTCAAGGAAAATATAAAACAATTTCTAAAATAGATGAAGTGTTTGGACTTAAACTTTTAGAAAAAGAAAAAATAAAAGTTCCAAAAGAAATAAGAGATTTAGTTGAACAAAGAGAAAAAGCAAGAAAAAACAAAGAATTCAAACTCTCAGATCAATTGAGGGAGAAAATACATAATTTAGGATTCACAATTTCAGATACAAAGGATGGGGCTGTTATTAAAAAATTAGATTAATAGAAAGACTTATATATATACATACATGTATATATACATATATGACAAAGGTAATATCAATCTCAGATGAAGCATATGACAAGCTAAAAAAATTAAAGGATGAAAAATCTTTCTCAGAAATTATTGTAGAACTTACTTTAGAAAAGACAAATGATAATTTAATGAAATTTGCAGGAATTTTATCAAAAGAAGCTGGTGGAAAAATTATAAAACAAATATATGAAGAAAGAAAAATATCTTCAAGGAGATTTAAATAATGGTGTGTCTTGATTCAGATGTATTAATCAACTTTCTCAGAAATGATCCTAACACAGTAAAATTAATACAAAATTTAAGAAGTAAAGGAAATAAATTATCTATAACTTCTATCAATTCATTTGAACTTCTTAAGGGAATTCCATCTTATTCAAATTTTGAAAAGATAAATATTATAAAATTCTTAAATAATTTTAATATATATAATTTTGAGTTAAATTCTTCAAAAAAAGCTGCAGAAATATTTGAGAATCTAAAAACAAAAGGGGAAATGATTGATCTTGCAGATATAATGATTGCCTCTATAGTTATAACTAAAAATGAAAGGTTAATAACAAACAATTTAAAACACTTTGAAAAGATAAAAGACTTAATTATAGAAGAATTTTAAATGAAATCCATAAAACAAAAATAGAAACTTAATTAGCAACTCTTATAAACCAAAACTAACTTTATAATAAACTAAAGAGGGTGATTAAAATAGCTGTTCAACTTAATTATTTAGCAAAAAAAGGATGGAAGCCTAAAAATGCTGATGAAGATTACCTAATTACTTTAATTAAAATTGAGTTTAGTGAATCTGCAATTAAAGAAGCCAAATATAGCCATATTTCTAAAGATAAAAACAAAAATTTAAGAAAGCTATTTGAAGAAGCTGCTGCAAGTGTTGCAGCAGAATCATCAACTGGAACCTGGAC
>JBBSXX010000037.1:0-2793 GCA_038045565.1 Nanobdellota archaeon | reverse complement strand
ATCCAGTGGAGTTTGAGAAATACAAAAATTTATCAAAATTAGATAGTGCCAAAAAAGAATTATTAAAGAAAGAAATAAATTCTATATTAATTGATGGCTGGGGGAGGTTTCCGGAGGATTTTGTAAAAATTTGCAATGATTGACAAATTGGTTTATAGTATGGTAATATATTAAAAGAAAAGAAGTTCTTTTACAAATAATCAGGGAGAAGTTCCTGTTGAAATATAGCGGAAATGCAGTTTTGATGGAAATTTAAAAAGAAAGGAGGTGGGGAAAAAATGACTTTTTATGTGCCGAAGCAAGATGATTTTGATAAGATTAGAAGCGAGATCAAAGAGGGAATGCAAATGCGTTGCGCCTCTGTGTGTAAATGCAGCTGTACTGCCTGTAGTTCCTGTCGTTGCACTCCTTGTAAGCATTCTCTGGGAGCGAACGTAATCACGCGGTAACCAATATCAGAAGATCAATCGGAGTAGAAAAAAAATTCTTTTACTCCGATTTTTAAAATAAAGCCTTAAACAATAGGAGGGAAAAGATGAATATGAGAATTTCTGATTTCTGTCACTTTGTTGATGATGGGAATAATCTTGTAGCTTTATATAACAGCCTAACTCTTGGTATCGTAATTGTTGACAAGAAAACAGCTGATTTGCTTAGTGGAGTGAGATATAAAATTATACCGTCAGAAATAATTGATCTTTTGCGGTCTAGTGGTGGAGAAGAGTTGTTAAATCAGTTAATCAAGCACAAACTTATTTTTCCTCTCGGAGAACATCCGGATCTCGAAGATTACACAAAGATTCAGGCCCATCTTGCCTGCAAAAAAATAGGCATAGTTTATCTTTTAATGACTGATGCCTGTAATCTTGCCTGTAGTTATTGCTATATAGAGAATGCTATGCCGCAAAACTACAAGTTCTCTATAATGAACGAAGAGACTGCACGATTTGGAATTGATCTTTTTGCAAAATCTCTTAGTAAAAGTCATGGCGTTGAAGAGCCTCAAGTGATTTTATATGGCGGTGAACCATTGACGAATTTTACGATAGTTAAGAATACTGTAGCGTATATCAAAGAACTCAAGACAAAAGGCGTGTTGCCTTCAAATACTTCAATTACAATAAACACTAATGGCACATTGATTGATCAAGAGATTGCTATGGTTTTTAAAGATGTAGAAAATCTCAATATAGCCATTTCTCTTGATGGACCCCAAGAGATTCATGATGCCGGTCGCAAATATCATAATGGTAAAGGAAGTTATAGCGATATTATGAGAGGTTATCAAATTCTTGTTGATAACGGCATTAACGCCGGTTTCTGCTGTACAATCAGTCGCTATAATATTGACCGCTTAGAAGAAATAGCGAAATGGTTTGTTGATGAGTTGAGTGTTAAATCTTTGGGGTTTAATATCATGATTGAAAGTAAAGGAAATGAAGAAACACAAAGCGATTTTGAGATATATGCCAAGAAAGCGGCTTATCAGATAGTTAGATGTTTTCAATTTTTCCGCGAGAAGGGGGTTTACGAGGACCGCATTATGCGGAAAGTGAACGCTTTTGTAGGTGGCCATGTTTATTATCGGGATTGCGGAGGGTGTGGAGAGCAAATAGTTATATCTCCCGATGGATTGATTGGCGTTTGTCAGGGATATTGCGCCACAAAAAAATATTTTGTGCATCCTGATGAAAAATTTGACCCATTAGAACATCATTTTTGGGAGGAGTGGAGATATCGATCTCCTCTTTTTATGCCGCAATGTCGAGATTGCATCGCTTTAAGCGTTTGTGGCGGTGGCTGTCCCTACAGTGCTGATACGAGAAAAGGAAGTATTTGGGAATTAGATGAAGTTTTCTGCGTTCATGTCAAGACAACAACAGAGTTTCTTATTCAAGATTTAATCAAAAAAACATCTTTCAGACAATAAATTATAATCCCAAGTTAATTATGGTATAATTGACTTGGGATTTTTTATTCATGAAACCAAAAATTAAATTTAAATTAAATAAAACTCTTGATAAGAAAATGGCGTTTGAATTTTTGAACATCAAACAAGGAGGTGTTGATTTTTCTCGAGGTATAATAGACGTGCATCCCGAACTTAAAATTATCAAAGAAATAAAAGACGATAAACAAAAGAAAAAACTGATAAATAGACATTTTGATTTTTTTTACAAAAAACACATTACTTATCTTAAAAATCAAACAGTTAGATTTAATAAAGAGTGGATAAAATCTGAAATTAAATTTTTTAATAAAACAAAGAAAATATTTAAAAACAATCCTTGGCCCAAGGGAAAATATATTGGTTATCTCTCAATAATAGATTGCAATCCTAGATTTTTAAAAGATAAAACATTTCAGATTTTTTATTTTCATCCTCAAGGAATAATATATGTGACTATGCATGAGTTATTGCATTTTATTTTTTACGAATATGCTATAAAAAAGCATTATAAAACATTTAAAAAATTAAATACTGAAACAGGAATTTTTTGGGATCTTGCCGAGATTTTTAATGCCATAATTTTGTCTTTGCCAGAATTTATAAAATTACATAAACAAAAAAATATATTTAGTTATCCCCAACACAAAAAATACTTGCCAAAGCTTAAAAAACTTTGGCAAGAAACTAAAGATACTGATGAATGGTTGATTGAAGGATATAAATTCTTAAAAAGAACAAAAAATAAATAGGAATTTAATTTTAGGCGTGCGTACTTAATTTAGTTATATTGTGGTATAATTTGGGTATGATTATGGATTATTTAAAAAACTTAATAATGGGTG
>JBBSXX010000036.1:5329-6517 GCA_038045565.1 Nanobdellota archaeon | reverse complement strand
GAACTTTGTAAGAAATTAAATTTGTCAAATGATGATTTCATAAGAACAACTGCCAAAAAACATGCAGTAGTAGTAGAAAAATTAGTTAAAAAAATGATTAAAAATAGAGATATATACAAAAATTTTTATGAAGGTCTTTATTGTGTAGGTTGTGAAACATATTACACTGAAAAAGATTTAGTTAATGGAAAATGTCCAGAACATGATACAGTGCCAGAATTAAGGAAAGAAGAAGCTTATTTTTTCAAGCTTTCAAAATACAAAAATCAAATTCTTAAAATAATTCCAAATTATGTTAAACCAGAAATTAGAAGCAATGAAGTTATTTCAAGAGTTAAAGAAGAACTAAAAGATATATGCATAAGTAGAAAGGGAGCCAAATGGGGTATTGATTTTCCTAATGATAAAGATTACAAGCTGTGGGTCTGGGTAGACGCATTAATAAACTATATTTCAGGATTAGACAATAAAGAAAAAAAATACTGGCCAGCTAATCTTCATGTTATTGGAAAGGGAATAAATTGGTTCCATAGTGTAATCTGGCCTGCTCTATTATTATCTTCAGAATATAAATTGCCAAAAAAACTTCTTGTTCATGGGTATTTGAATGTTGGAGGTAAAAAAATGTCTAAATCACTAGAGAATACAATCGATCCTTTAGAATTATTAAAAAAATATCCTTCCGATGTTGTAAGATATTCTTTATTAAAGTGTAATTTATTTGATGATTCGGATTATTCTGAAGAATTACTAATTGAAAGAAACAACTCTGAACTAGCAAATAAACTAGGAAACCTAGTAAGCAGAGTTTCAACTCTAGCAGAATCTTATGGAATTAAAAAAACAAATAATAAGCTAATTAAAAAACTTAATCTTAAGAAAATAGAAAAACATTTTGATAATTATGAATTAGACAAAGTTCTAAATGAAATATTTTCATTTATAGATATTTGTAATGAATATATTCAGGATAAAAAGCCTTGGGAAGCTCAAGTAAAAAATAAACAAGAGATTCTGTATGAATTATCAGATAGCATAAAAACCATCGCCATATTGCTAAGTCCATTTATACCAGAAACATCAGATAAAATTTCAAATGTCTTTAATTTTAAAATCTCATATAAAGATATCAAATCTCCACTAAAACCAAGCAAGATTAAAAAATCTCAAATTTTATTCCAGAAAATA
>JBBSXX010000036.1:0-5229 GCA_038045565.1 Nanobdellota archaeon | reverse complement strand
CAAGTATAAATAATCAAAAACCAGGGAAAGTAATAGGTATTTTAACAATGAGCCAAATAGAATTCAAAGACTGGGAAAAAATAGAACTGAGAGTGGGACAAATAATAAAAGTTGAAGATATTGATGGTGCTGATAAACTCTATAAATTAAAAGTAAACCTAGGAAAAGAACTCGGAGAAAGAACAGTTTGTGCTGGATTAAAAAAATCCTATACAAAAGATCAATTAAAAAGCAAAAAAATAATTTTCTTCACAAATTTAGCTCCTAGAATGATGAGGGGAATTGAAAGTCAAGGAATGATTCTCGCAGCTGTAAATGATGATGAAAGCAAAGTTATTCTAATTTCTCCAGAAAAAGACATAGAGATTGGTAGTAGAATAAGATAAAAAGATAAGATTATAATAGCGCAAAATTTGGAAGATTTCTAGTCATTTCTAAATCCCACCTTTCCTTTTCAGTTTTCATTCTATTTGCATCTTCTTCAGAAATTTCACCAATATAAGCTTCTCCAGGTCTAGATCTATTTAAAGTTAACATACCCTCACCAGAAACATGTAACTGTAAAACATCATATTCTATTTTTTTGCGTGGATCAGGAACTTTAAGAGTTATATCACTAAAATTTGCAAACTCTCCAGATTTTGAAGTAGAATAATTAGGAAAATTACATTTAGGAATTTTAACCTCATAAACAAAACCCTTATCCCATGTACCAAACAAAAATATTTCATAATCTGAAAGCTCTTTATCTAAAAAATCTTCAAGTTTTGGAGGAGTATTAGAATTATCAACTCCAACAATTCCCCCATTTACATCAGCACTTCCAACTTTAACATTAAAATATCTCATTAATTAATCTAGATTTGATAGTTTTTAAGAATTATTATAATATTAGCCTATAATATTAAACAAAAAATAAATTCCTAAAGTGGTAATCTCTTTAACGCATTACTAAAAGAATTTCCAACATGATTAACAACATTACTCACATTTTTAATAATATCATTAAACCCATTAACAAAATTATTAACATCCTCCCAAATAAGGTTATCTTCTTCAATATATTCTCCCCTTATTTCTTTTTCTAATTGTGTCCTTTCTGTTTTTAAGAATTTATCAATATATTCTGCTGTTTCTTTAATTGTTATATCATCTTTCGTAAGGGAGTTAGGTATTCTTAATGTAACAAAACTTTTTTCCCAAGAATAAAATGTTCTTTTCAAATCTCTTAATGCTTGTGTTTTGCTATGATGTTGCCCACCATCTACTTCAATATTAACTTTCTTATTAACAATTGCAATATCAATATGCTTGTAACCATCATATTTTTCATATTCAACTTTATACCCATATTTTATTAATAACTCGCCTAATCTTCTTGCTTCAGGAGTAGGTCCTGGTTTATTATAGTAAGATTTTTTTGCTTGATTAGGTTGATGTTCTTCACATAATGCTCTGGAATAATGTTTTGTTGAAACTCTATATACATCTTCAGAAATTGGTTTAGTACACTCATTGCAATATTTTTTCATATCTTTCTTAATCTAACTTTTTATTTAAATTATTATGGTAAAGTATGTTACTTTCTAAAACCTAAATTAATCAAAACCCTCTCAAATAAGCCATACTCTGAATCATACTCTTTTCCAAGAATCTTAGCCGCAATTCTTTTATAACTTCTAGCAGATTTTGAATTATGATGTGTATTATAAACCGCATTTCTTAAAGCTAAAGCTTCCTGAATTTTCTCATCTTCTGGAACAACTCCAAGAATGGGTAGTTCTAACATTTCTTGGACATTTTCCAAAGACATTTCAGATTTATTTTCTCTAACTCTTGTAATTACCACACCTAAAATATTCTTTCCCATCTGCTCTGCAACCTTAGCTGTCTTCAAAGCATCTGTAACAGCAGGCATTTCAGGATTCGTAACAATAATAACTTCATCAGCTATAGACAAAGCAACCTTAGCCTCATCTCCAAGCCCTGCAGCACTATCAAAAATCACAATATCAGAAATTTTTTTTAAATCCTTAACAACTTTCAATAAAGACCTTTCATCAATATCTTTCAAATCTTTTATAGAAAGTGAAGCAGGAATAATTTTAGCCCCAGATTCATGCTCATAAATAGCATCAACCAAATCAGCCTTACCATTTAAAACATGGTTCAAAGAAATAGGAACAACAGGAGCTCCAAGATGTAACCCAATATTTGGTGTAGAAAGATTTGCATCTACTAAGGTAACATCTTCATCAAAACCACTCATTGCTGCAGCTAAATTGACAGCAGTTGTAGTTTTTCCAACACCTCCCTTTCCAGACGTGATTACAATAAATTTTGACATTTTACTCTAAATTACCTTTAACCAGAGTTAATCTCAAAGATTAAGACGAAAGAAATTGTTTAAGATAATTTATAAACCTTTCTAAGGTCATCGAATATTCTTTAAGTTTATCGAGATTTATTTTTACTATCTCTCCTCGATAACTAACTTTAAGTGCAACATTTTTTCTAAATTCTCCTTCACTCTCTTTAGTTAATTCTTCAATTCTCCTGAACATTTCATATAAATCAAGTGTTTTTATAATAATTGGTTCTTTCTTAAAATAATCCCTTAAAAGATCAAGTTTTTGTTTTGGAGAAATAGGAATGCTTTTAATCATTTTCTTTTTCTTCATATGGTCAAGCATTCCATCAAAAGCATATTCAATCATAGTAGTCCATCTTAGAATAAGATTAACAATTACTTCAGAAGTTTTTGTATACTTCAAACTGACATATAATAAATGGTCTGCACTGATTTTTTCTTTAATAATCCTATCCATAAAAAGTAGATTCCCTTACAAAATCGGCCAAATTGCGCTTAGAATCAAACATTATATTCTTTATATACTTTACCATTTTCTCGGATTTTTACATTTCTATAATGGTAAAAGTTACAGGAAACTAAAAGCAAAAGAATTTAAAAAAACATCTATTCAGATATATATGATAATCGGACTTGAAATTCATGGGTATCTTGAAACAGGGGAAAAGTTATTCTGCAATTGTAAAAACCTTTCAAAAGACTCAAAACCCAATACAAATATCTGCCCTATATGTACTTCCCAACCTGGAAGTAAACCAATGCTTCCAAATAAAGAAGCAGTAAAAAAAGTAATACAAATAGCTTTAATGTTAAAATCAAAGGTTAATGTCATAGATGATAAAAAAGCATTATCCTGGCAAAGAAAGCACTATGACTGGCCTGATCTTCCAAAAGGCTACCAAAATACACTTTCTGGAACCTATGCCCTTCCAATTGCAGAAAATGGCAAATTTTTCGGAATTAAAATCAGAGAAATGCATCTTGAAGAAGATCCAGCTGCATGGGATCCTGAAACAGGACAAATTGACTATAATAGATCCGGAGCCCCATTAGTTGAAATAGTAACAGATCCAGATTTCACTTCAAGTGAAGAAGTTTCAAACTGGTTAAAACAATTAATTCTAACTCTTTCATATATCAAAGCAATAAATAAAGGGGCAGGAATTAAAGCAGATGTTAACATAAACATTCCAGGGGTTTCTGAAAGAACAGAAATAAAAAATCTCCACTCTATCTCTGAAATTGTAAAGGCTATAGAATACGAATTTATTCGCCATAAAAAAGAAAAATCAAAAATAAAAGAAACAAGACGTTGGAATTCTCAAACTGGAAAAACAGAACCTATGCGTGAAAAAGAATCCCAAGCAGATTACCGTTTTATAAGTGATCCGGACTTACCAGCAATAAAAATAACAAATAAACTTGTAAATGAAATTAAGTCAAAGTTACCAGAAACACCTCAGGAAAAACTTTCAAAGCTAATTAAAAAATACAAGATATCTCAAAAAGATGCTCAAGTCCTGACAAATAATCTAGAACTAGTGGAATTTTTTGAAAAAGTAGCTGTAAAAATACATGCAGAATTTGCACTTCCATGGGTTACAACAGAACTTTTAAGAGTTTTAAATTATAGCAAGAAATCTTTAGAAGAAGTTGAAATAGAGGCAGAACATTTCATAGAGTTGTTAAAAGCGGTAAAGGATAAAAGCATTACAGAATTAAAGGCAAAACAAATACTCAATAACTTCGTCCCAAAATCCTATTCAATTAAGTCAGAACTAAAAGGTCATGAAAGAATAACAGATAAAACTGAATTAAAAGACTTCTGCAAACAGGCAATAAAAAACAACAAAAAAGCAGTTGAAGATTACAAATCAGGCAAGCGGGAATCCTTCAACTTCCTCATGGGCGAGATAATGAAATTAAGCAATAAAAGAGCTGATTATAAATCAGCAAGTGAAGTTCTAAAAGAGTTGTTGAAATAAACTACTCTAAGGCAAGACCTTAGGGCATCTGGGAAATTATATATTCATTAATTTATTTAAATATTCAACAGAAATTTCATATTAGGTTATTTTAATTTAAAAATCCGTAGGATTTTTAAGCCAAGAAAACTTTATGTTTTCTGGATCCAAAGAATCTTTGATTCTTTTGGCCACAAAAATCAATGATTTTTGATGTTTAATCCTAAGAAGATTATTTAGTATTGTTACCTATATTTCATTTCAGCCCTAATTCTGATATCAATTTCTTATTCCTTTCAAATATTCTATCATCAACCATGCCAAAAACTCCTTGTAATTCGTCTTTAAACTGCTTAGAATTTATTTTACTTAATGCTTTTGACAATCTATCTTTCAAATCATATCTTTCTGATATTTCTTTTTTCACCCATTTCTTATCCTTTACTGAATTAATTAAAAGAAATATATCTCTAATATCGGTCTGTCTACAGCAAATCAATTTCATAGTAAAGAGAGCATCGGCATTAATAATTTTTAGTTTAAGCTGTTCACTTATTGTTTTACCTTGCAAATTTCGTAAAGATGAATTATCAAAAACCCAATCCGCAGAAAACTTAGCTTTTGTCTGTCTATCAAAGACTTCTCCTATTAAAATATCAATGCTTACCTTAAAATTATTTCCTAACTCTTTCTCATATCTTTCAAAATTACCGTCATATGGAATTTCATCGGAATAATTCCTTTCTTTATGATATCCCATTTCAAGAAGAGCTTCTCCAATTTTTTCTAACTCTTCCCTATCTTTTATTACAATATCACAATCAACTGAGAATCTTGGCAGAGTATATGCATTAACAGCATATCCACCAATTACTACAAAGTTACTTTTCTTAA
>JBBSXX010000035.1:0-2461 GCA_038045565.1 Nanobdellota archaeon | reverse complement strand
AATAGTTTATGGCATACAGATTGGTTTGAATATAAAGGTAAACAATGCATCATCTTCATTGATGATGCATCAAGATTCATTCCAAGTTATGGAGAGTTTGGTAATGCAAATACAGATAATTCATTGAAAGTGTTTAAGCAAGGTTTGAAATATGGAATTCCTAAGCAAGTTATGAGTGATCATGGAACTCAATTTGAAAATCAGTTTATGGAAGGCCTTAAAGAAGTTGGATCGAAACACATTAAAGCAAGAGTCAAACATCCACAATCAAATGGAAAGGCAGAAAGGGTTATACAGACGATAAAAAAGTTATGGAAAGTGTTTGGTAGTTTAGATGAAGTAATTAAGCATTACAACTATAAAAGACCACATAGAAGCTTAACTAATGGAAAGCTTAGAACACCTTACAAAGCTTTCCTAGAAAAGAAAAATAATTAAAGATAAAATGACTAACTTAAATCAGCGAGGTAACATTAATAGCGAACACTACAATGAGCTTTCTGCCTCAAAAGACTTTTCATAACCATAACTGAAAGAAAATTTATCAATAAACTCGCTCTTTTCAGTTTCATCTTTTAGTTTTCCATTAATCTGGTCTTTTATCTCAATGCTTAATTTAAGCTTAATAATATCTTTGTCTCCATTTTTAATTAATTCAACATTTTCTTCCTTTAATTGATCAATAATCTGTTTATATTCTGGAAAATAAACTAAGCCATCTTTGCCAATGATAAAAATGTTCGTAGGAATTTTATCATTATCTAAAATATCTTTAAATCTTGTCAAAAATTCATCTTTGGTCTTAGTATTTTTAGCAGCTCTATTCACAACACCTTGTATATAATCATTTAATAAAACCTCTCTTTCAGCAACTTGACTTGCAAAACCTACGCTATTGACTGTCCTATTTATCTTGCTTTTTTCTGTAACAAATAAAAATAAAGAAGCTCCAACAAGCAGCAAAGTTAGTAAAACTAAAAATCCAATAGATATGGTCATACCTTTCTTTCCTCTAAGTTTCATTAATCATAACCTCCATTTCTTGCAACTTCTTTATCATAAAAAATAATCATAATCAAAGTTCCATTATTTGAAACACCAAAAAACTTATTCTTCAAGATATAACTGGGAATATTTTCAGTATTTTGACCAAAAACATATTCATCAGGACTTTCAACTAAATCAAAGCTTCCATCAGATTTCTTTTCAATAGCTAACTTTTTATTTCCAGTTTTAACATAAAAGTAAGGTTCATTTAATCCACTCTCAGCTATATTATTAGAATAAACCTTTAACAAATCATTAACATCAGAATTATCATTCTCAGCCCAATTACTAAGATCATTATCAATTTTTAATAATAAATTATCTAGAATAACTGGCTTTTCCTTTGATAAATCAATAAATTTTTCATCATAAAATCCTCGAGATTCGTCCAAGTTAACTGCTTTAGTTAATGAAACTCCTAATTTGTTATTATTTGCATCCGGCAATAAAAATGCCACACCTCCCAAAAAAAGAAGGATAATAAAAAATATAATAAACATTGCAACCACCCAAGTTAATCCATCTCCAATCTGTCCTCTTTTATTATTAACCATTTCTTGGAACCTCCCCATCATTATTAGAAGCTGTAATTATGCTAATCTTTAATTTGCCATTAATTGTTAGCTCTTTTGTTGAACATCCAGGGAATTTAGGAGCATTTAAAACTCCTTTCTCAACTTCACAATCTTTTTCAAGAGAATTTGTCCCATATCTGTATTCTTTTTTCTCCCCATTAGAAATATCAGAAACAATTATCTTAACAAAATAAAGAGATCCTTTAGAAAAAACTTCAGAATTTAAATTACATTTATCAAAAAATGAAAAATTGTCTAGAAAATTAATACTATTAATCTCTTTTTGATTTGCAGAAAAACATAAAGAAATCTTATTAGTTAGAACATCTGATTCAACAGATTTAACATTAATATAAGCAGAATAAAAAAGCAAAACTCCTAAAACAATGCCCAAACCTATAATTGCTAATACAACAAACCACCAAACAGATAAAATATTACCTCTCTTCACATAAGCCAGTTTATTCATTTCTATCCCTCAAATAAATATCTAAAAATATTTTCTCCTTATTCTTCCCATCTAACTCAGTCCTATAACTAGTTTCAACAGAAACATCACTAAAATATCTAAAAGAATAAATTCTTGAATTGCTTAAACTAACATAAACACCATTATCCTTAAAAGCAAATATATTTTGAAATGGTTTTTGATTCTTTTTAGCTATCTCAGTAGCATCAGTTATATCAATAGATATTTTAGTTCCAGGATTACTAGCATCAATCATTAATCCCACTTGCTTAGCATAAAACTGTTCTGTCACAAAAGCTCCAGAACTCGCCCTTACAACAAAAAGCATTAATATAAGAAAAAATACAAGATTTAGAATTAAAAAAATTGA
>JBBSXX010000034.1:1642-3210 GCA_038045565.1 Nanobdellota archaeon | reverse complement strand
CTATTTAGATTTATGCACAGATTCTAGCTAAATCTAAATGATCCTGTCTACGAAACTCTTCAAATAACCTAAAATCAACATCATGAATATTCCCTTGAATTTCTACTTTATCTCCCATAGTTGAAGCATTTCCTAAATCAACAATCCATGGAAAATCATTAGAATCAACAATTACATTGCCTGGCCATGAAAGGTCTAATCTTGCATAACCTTTTTGATGAAAAAATTTCACCAAATTTATTAAAAATTCTTTATTTTCTCCCCTGACTTTTTTCCCTCTTACTAATTCCTGACCCTCAATATACTCTTTTCTCAAAAATAATGGGCTAAATGATTTTGGGCATTTACATTCACATACGCCATGAAAATTACAGCAGTCAAAAAGATAAGCTTCTTGCGGTATTCCTTTTTTCCCCTTTAATAATTTTAACAATTCGCTTTCTCTTCTTATTGAAAATACATCTTTCCCATCTAAAATACCTCTTGAAGAAAAAGTATCCATATTAGGAAATTTGAATACATATTTTCTTCCATTTTTTTGAGCTAAATAACAAACTGAAGAAGAATAACCATTATCAGATAAGACATCTAAAGGTGAAAAACCCTGCGTTTTAATAGCTCCTTCATAAAATTCCATAAGAAAAAATAGAAACAACTTTTAAAAAGTTATTGACAAAAGAGAAAAATTTATAATTTCCAAAATACACTTATAGAGATATGATAATTCCTTCTAAAATAACTCCTGAATTAGCTGAAGAAACAGGCTGGCATATAGGTGATGGAAGTATGAATTATTATAAAAATTCTGGAAAAATTAAAGGCATATATCAGTTGAGAGGTCATATAGAAGATGATAAATCTCATTATTTAGAAAGGATAAAGCCTATTTTTAATAAGATTTATGGTTTAAATATAAACTTAAGAGAAATGCCTTCAACAAGAGTTTTTGGATTTCAGATATGGAGCAATGAATTAATCAAATTTAAAGAAAGTATTGGATTACCTCTCGGGAAAAAGTTTAATATTTCAATTCCAAAAATTTTTTTAGATAACAAAGAATTAGAAAAATCAGTAATTAGGGGCATTTTTGATACAGATGGAGGGATATATTTAGAAAAGAAAAATAATAAATTATATCCAAGAATCTATATAACTACAATTTCAAGTATACTTTCAGAACAGCTAAAAAATTTAATGCAAAATTTAGGTTTAAGAACTACTGTTTATAGCCAGCTATTTAATAAAAACTATAATAGGCAAACAGCGTATTCTGTAACAATACGGGGAGAAGTTATGTTTCACAGGTTTATGGAAGAAATAAACCCTAAAAATCCAAAACACATAGAAAAATATCACTTATTCCTAAATTCAAAAACCTTTTAAATGAACTAATTCTTGAAATAGTGATGAGGCTGTAGCTCAGCCTGGTAGAGCACTGCATTTTGTTATAAGGTAAAACTTAGGCGAAAGGTGATTCTGATAGGTATATCATATACTCAGCTAGGCAGGGGTCCCAAGTTCAAATCCTGGCAGCCTCATTCATAAATTTATTAGCCAGGATTTTCAAA
>JBBSXX010000034.1:0-1542 GCA_038045565.1 Nanobdellota archaeon | reverse complement strand
TTGTTACCTAATTATCATTCAGAAGCAAAATCCAAAACTAATTTTCCTTCACCAAAACTATATCCTTGCAAAGGATAATTAACATTTAACTCTTTGATAAAAACTTCTTTATTGGAAATAGCTTTTACTTCAACCATGCCCTGAACAACATTAATATTAACATTTTCAATTGATTTAACTCCTGGAATTTCTAATTCATAAATTATCTTATCCGCAAGTCTCCTAACACTAGCTTCAGCTTCTTTTCTTGGCAGTTTTCTTAAACTAACTAATTTATCAGAGTCAATTTTAGGAAGTTTTAATCTTTTAATCTTTTCAACATTTTGAAGCATATTTTGACCAAGATTTAACCCATTAGGTTTACCTCCAAAAGTTCTTATTTTTACCGGGCCATTACCATTTGTTTCAATACTTATACTAAATCCACTCATCGGCCTTCTTTTCTTATTTTTATTCTCATCCTTTAATTCCTTATCAAGTTCAGTCATCTGCTTATTCAACTCGTTTATCAAACCCCCAAGCATTGAATTAATTCCCCCGTTAAATAAAGAATTGTTCTCTAAAACATCACTTTTTCCAAGAAAACCATAATCATCCTTATTACTCAGTTTACTAGCTTTATTAAATTTAGAATTCAAATTAAAATTATATCCGCAAAAAGGGCAAAATTCAAAATTTCTCTTTACCTTTTCATCACAATTTTCACATTTCTTGCTAAACTTGCCAATCATAAAGATATTAGCTAAAATAACTTTAAAAAGGTTGTGAATATACTATAATTTTCTAAAAACAAAGATTTTTAAATAGGGCATCTAAGAGAAATTATGGTTAAACCAAATTTAGATGAATATGATAATTTAGATGAATATAATAAACTAGGAGTAAATCTCCCGAAATATAGTTTCTTATTTGAGCAACCTTGGGAAAATAGGATACCTGTTGTAGAAGTTATAGAAACTAATACAGCTATGTTCGATGATCCTTTTCAGGATTATGAAGATTTTCATCCAAATAGAGATTTAATTAGTTTAATTGAAGTAAATCCTAATTTATTTTACAGGTTAGAAAGATCAGGAGAATTAGGGAAAATACCTATTAGAGTAAAGCATAAATGGTCTATTACAAAAAGAAGAAGGGATGAAATTGAAAGGTTAATTTCAGTCCTATATGAAATAAAAAAATTAAAAGAAGATAATCAATAATTATTAAACTTTTAAATACTTAATTAAATTCATTAAAGTATTAAAATGGCAAAAGAAAAATTCTACATAACTACTGCAATAGACTATGTCAATGCTAAACCTCATGTAGGTCATGCATTTGAAAAAACAATAGCTGATGCTATAGCGAGATATAACAGACTAAAAGGAAATGATGTATTTTTCCTAACGGGTGTTGATGAAAATGCTCAAAAAAATGTTGAAGCGGCTCAGAAAGCAGGAATTTCAACAAAAGAGTTCATAGATCGCAATACTAACTTATTTATTGAACTTTGTAAGAAATTAAATTTGTCAAATGATGATTTCATAAGAACAACTGCCA
>JBBSXX010000033.1:0-11060 GCA_038045565.1 Nanobdellota archaeon | reverse complement strand
AAAATGGTCCTTGCCTGGAGGAACTCCTGAAAAAGGAGAAACATTTGAACAAACATTAATAAGAGAAGTTGACGAAGAAGCTAATGTAAATATTATTAACATAAAACCTATAGGATATAATAAAATTGATGAAATAAAAAATGGAAAGAAATCTGTTTTTTATCAATTAAGATTTATTGCAAAGGTTTCAAAAATTAAAAAGCAAACACCTGATCCTGCCACAAGTACCCAATTTGAAAGAAAATTCATAAATCCCAAAGATTTTCTATCTTATACTCATTGGGGTATATCTGGAAAGCAAATGATAAAAAGAGCATTAAAGATAAATTCTGCATTAAAAAGAAAGCGTTGTTAAGTTATCTTTAGGATGTCAAGATTTAGAAAATCTTGAGCACACTCAAGAACTTTCTGTTCTTGATGTTAACTTATCGTGAGGACGTGAAACTATTTCACACTCATCTTCTTTTTGATTAGGTCAAGGTCTTTCTGCATTTCTCTGATTTCTTTTTCAGCCTTTCTGTTAACTGCGTAATCATAATGCATATGAACTCTATCTCTTTCATTTTCTCTATTTTGAGACATTAAAATTATTGGGGCTTGAATGGCTGCAATACATGAGAGGAATAGATTTAGTAAAATAAATGGGAATGGATCAAAGGCTCCTTTATTCCATTGCATTAAGAAATATCCGTTTCCAAGAACCCATAAAACAAGCACTAAAGTAAAAATAGATATGAATATCCAACTACCTGCAAATTTTGTCAAAGTATCTGCTGCTTTCTGCCCGATAGTTAAATGTTTGCTACTAAATAAACTATGAAAATGTTCTGGGGAAAGAATATTAGAATGAATTTTACTTGGATTTGTTATGTATTCTCTTGTCTCTTTTTTCATTTTTCACTTACTATTTTATATGAATAAATAAATATTTAAATGTTATTAGAAATGATGTTATATGAAAAAGAGGGTGATTCTAAGCATCTTGGTATTAATTATAATATTAACTGATGTTTTTGTTTTATATTATAATGGAAGTGAGGTTGGTAATTTAATTCTAGAACAAAAAGAAGAAAAAATAGTTACTAAAATAATAGATGGTGATACATTAATTGTTGAGGGTGGAGAAACTGTAAGACTTTTAGGAATTGATTGTGATGAAAAGGGGAGGACTTGTTATAGTGTTGCAAAAAAGAGACTTGATGATTTACTATTGGGAAAAACAGTTGTTCTTGAGAGTGAGGGAGATGATATTGATATTTACAAGAGGAAACTAAGATATATATTTTTTAATGGGGAAAATATAAACAATAAAATGGTTGCTGATGGATTTTGTGTTGCAAGATTTCCAGAGTATTCTAAGTACAAAGAACAAATTGCTCAATCTGAAGAAAATGCAATAAATAATAAAATAGGATGTAAGTGGAGTTAAGTTATTTTATTTTTAATAATGGTTTTTTATTTAGAAGAACTTCTGAACTAATAGGTTTCTTATCCTTAATCTTAGTATAAATGTAATATGCTATTGCATCTGCTAAATTAACTAATTTGCATCTTTGATCAAGATATCTTCCGTCTACTAAATGAATTTTTGATGAGCTTAAATTAGAAATTTTAGTTGTACACTCCCTAACATACTTTTTCTCAGCACCTGATTTTTCTCCATCCAAATACAAACAAATGTCATCTACCAGAAATTCTCCTCTATTTTGATAGCCTACTCTATCTTGCACTAAACTTGCACAAATATCTCCAAACATTCTATCTTTACCCCCTGCAATTATTTTATAGTGCCCAACAATCCTTTTATCAAGGATTAAAAAACTATAATCTTCTTCAGTTAAACCTTCAAGAGGGCTTTGATGCCCTCTTCGTTTAGGTAATAGTTGTCCAAGTGGTAATGGGGGCAAAACTAAAGCGCTTTCAGAATCATAAGAGAATGCTGCAGTAAAAATCTCAGGATATCTGCCATGATTCGACTCATCAAATGCGGCGTACAAAGTTTTTCTTTGAGGCATAGGTTAAAATCATATTTATTATTTTTAAATATATTAGTTATAGAAATGCTATTTTACATCAACACCAATTGCCTCTGAGATATTTGAAAATCCGTCTTTTTCGAGTAATTTTCCTAGGCCTTGATTTATTTCAGCGACTGTTTGGGGGCCTTGAAAGATCATTCCTGTAACTAACTGGACTAAACTTGCACCGTTTCTGATTTTTTTATAGGCATCTTCTGCTGTAAATATACCTCCAAGACCAATAATTATTAATCTCCCTTTAGATTTTTTATAGATATATTTTACCAAATTATCTGATAGTTCCTGAACAACTTTTCCGCTTATACCTCCTACCCCTGGAATGTTTTCGTCAATGATTTTTTTATTATTTCTATTTTTTGTAAGATTTGAGCAAATAATACCTGAAATTTTATATTTTAATGAAAGAACAATTATATCATCAACTTGTTTTTTTGTGAGATCTGGAGATATTTTAATAAAAATAGGTTTTTTTGTTTTGATTTTTTTAATTTCTTTAATTAGATGGTTTAGACTTTTTTTATCATGAAATGGCTGTCCTCCAAAAGCATTTGGACAGCTTATGTTTATGACACTTACACTTCCAATTTCTTTCAATTTTTCATAAGCTTTAACATAATCTTTTATTCCATTTTCTGTTGAAACAGTATCTTGAGAATTGGTTTTTGCTATGCTTGTAAAAATTGGGATATTAAATTTCTTACCTTTTAATCTATTATATATCATTTCGGCCCCATCATTTTTTAGACCATAATAAACAAGCAGAGATTTTGATTTTTTAAGCCTCCAAAGTCTTGGTTTTTCATTCCCCAGGCATTTTTCTCCAGTTATTGATCCAATTTCTTCAAAACCAAAACCTATCTTTGAGATAATTTGAGTAAGATTAGCATCTTTGTCAAAACCAGCCCCTAAACCTATGGGATTTTTAAATTCAATATTTAAGATTTTTTGAGTTAGCTTTTTATTGGAATATGAAAATAGTATGAAAGTTATATATTTTGTAAATTTATTTGACCCTAAAAATTTCCCTATTTTAATAAAATGGTCGTGTACTTCTTCAGGATCAAACTTAAAAAGTATTGGTTTAATTAGGAATTTATAAAAAAACTTTAAAATTCTGTTTCTTAATGAAATAGTTATTTCTTTTGTCATTTTAATTTAAATTTGAGAGAAATAGCTTGTATTTAATGCTTTTTATTTACAATATAGGTAAATTTATTAAAATAAAAAAGATAGATTTTAATGGAAATGTCACATAAAAAAATAAGTTTATTATTAATTTTTGCTTTAATTTTTATAGGTTTTGGGTTTATTATTTTTCATTTTTCAAACAGCATTATAGATTCTTTCACTAAGAATCAAACAACTGATAATGTTAAAGTTGTGTGTTTTAAACAGGCTTGTTTTAGTGTTGAAATTGTAAGAACAGCTGTTGAAAGGCAAAGAGGATTGATGTTTAGAGAGAGTTTAGATAATGATTCTGGAATGCTGTTTATATTTGATGAATCTGGAAAACAAGGATTTTGGATGAAAAATACACTTCTTCCTTTAGATATAATCTGGATTGATGAAAATAAAACAATTGTTTATTTGAAAGAAAATGTTCTGCCATGCGAAAATAATAGTAAAACATGTCCAATTTATTTTCCAAATAAAGATGCTTTGTATGTTTTAGAGATAAATTCTGGAGAAGTTAAGAAGAATAATTTAAGTGGAGGAGATATTGGAGTTTTTAATTAATTTTTTAGTTAATTTGAATAGAAGTTTCTTTCATTGTATGGAGGATTAATTGAGTTTGTGTCCTTTCTACAAACTCATATGCTTGGACAACTTTAAGATATGAATCTAATTCTCGCCTATTTTTAAAACGGGCAATAACCATTATATCAAACTCTCCTGTTAAATCATAAATTGATGTCACATTCGGGCTATTGAAAAGTTTTTTTTCAACTGCCTTTTCTTGACCTTGTGAGACTCTTATATTTATTACAACATGAGTATCATACCCTATAAGATCATAATCAATATATGTGGTATATCCTTTAACGAGTTTATTCTTCTCTAAAACTTTAAGTCTGTTACCAATTGTAGCTATACTAACATGTGCTGTTTTAGCAAGTTCCCTATAAGATTTTCTTGGATTTTCAATTAAGGAGTTAATTATTCTTTTGTCTATATCGGATAAATTCATGCTACAAATGTATAATTATTTAATGAATATACTACCAAATATATACATCTATTTAAATTTTACGCTTATTATTAACATTTGTATAGATAAAGTTAAATTAATTATATAAACTTCTTAGTATTATACATAACATGAATTCACAAACAAATGATATTGAATTATTTATGGGAAGAGTAGAAGAAAGAAATAGTGAAATATTTGATGAAATGAGATTAGCTCTTGAAGGAAGATTATCTGATATGGATGTATTGGTTAGTGAAATAAGTAAATGCACAAAAAGAGGGTTTTATAAATTAGCAGGCGAGGTAGCTATAGATGCTCTTAAGGAAGCAAAAGTAAGAAAGGGAGATAGTGAAGACTATCAAAATATATTTGAAAAAATAAAAAATTATTTTGAAAGTTTAATTGTTGTCCAAAGAGAATATAATAAAAAATTATTGGTAGAAAGTGAATTTTGTCCATATGATCAAGGTGCTTCAGAGGGGGCTTATTAAAATGTCAAAAAGGAATTTAAGTTTATCAGTATTAAATAGTGAAGTATTAGAAGGAAAAATTGAAGATGGAGATTATTTAGAAATTGAAGAAAATGAGGGTGCTGAGTTGGTTTTTTATGCAAATCATAGGAGAAAAATATTAACTGCAAGAAGAGGTGGAGAAAAATCAAAGATAAAATCTAGTGGAAGATATATTGAAATAGTAGAATACAACGGCTTACCCCAAGCACCAACAATTTTAACATTTAGAGTGGGGAGTGAAGATTATTCTAGATTTGATACATTACTAATTGAAAACCATATTTAATTCATCTAATTAATTTTAGAGAGCTTCCCAAAATTGTATAGCTGCCAAAATCCAAGAAATAGCACTAAAATAGATAGTACTAATAAAGGATATGAAATAAAATCTAGATTTTTATTTGGAAGAGAAGTAATTGAAATTAAAAGTCCAATAATTCCAAGGAAAAATGAATTTTTATAAGACGACCATTTAGAGTATTGGTCTTTTCTTTGAATATATTTATTTTGTTTTTCTTTTTTAGCCATTTTATTTTAATTTAAAATTTATTTTGACTGTTGAAAGATTAGCAATTAAATGTGGGTAATTACCAAAGTTTGTTTTTGGAGAAGACTGAGATAGGAGCTTGTCATTTGGTATAAATTTTCTAACTGTATTTAAGGATCTATAAATATTACTTGCCTGGCTAAATAATAAAGATAAAACTGATTTTTGCTGTTTTTCTTGGGTTGTGATTCTTTTTAATAAATTCTTTTTAAATTTTTTAATATCATAAACAAATACTGCATTTGCCCCTCTTTTTACATATCTCATTTGCTGGCGAGGCATTAAATTTCCTGCAGGAGCAAATTTTAAACCGCTTGTTTGTAATTCTTTAATTTTCCAGCCGGCGATGTTATAGTTCCATAAAACAACCCAGTCTACTTTTAATCTCTTTACTAATTTTAAATCGTAAAGTGGGCTATAAACTTGGTAACTTATGATAATTCCTTTCTTTTTCTTTATTTTTTTAAGAACTGCGGAATAAAAAGAACCAATAATAAGTTGATTTTTTAGTTTTTTTCTAACAAGTTTGATTAAATCATTTGGATCAATTAAAGGGTCTTTAATGTCTAAATATAACGGAACTGTTCCTATTTTTTCAAGAGCATCTTCTAAAAAACCTTGAGAAAGTGCTGCTTTACTATGTTGCACAATATACTTATTTTCTTTTACTCTTACATCTAATTCTATAACGTCTGCCCCATGATGTAAGGATTCACTTATATAATTAAAATTTTTACCTTTACCTTTCCAGTATTTTCCCCCCCTATGAGCAATAATTATTATTTCAGAATTATTTTGAAGTTTAATTACCATTTTACTCCTGCTTTATTTAGATCATGAATTGCTTGATTATTATTTTCAAATAAAATTGTTTTCATCCCTATCTTTCTAGCTGGAACTAGATTCCATTCATGATTATCAATAAATAAACAATTTTTTGCTGGGAGTTTTAAGCGTAAAATTAAGAGTTTGTAGAACTTAATATCTGGTTTTCTCATACCTTCTTTTTGTGACCAAAGTGCTAAGTCAACTAAATCTTCCATTTTATATCTCTTAAAGACTTCATAAGAAAAACTTGTTTGATCTGAAAGAATAGCAGTTTTATATCCTATTTTTCTAAGTTTTTTTCCTATTCTAAATAGTTTTCTGTTTTTCTTAAATCTTTTTTTGAAGGCTTTTAACAACCATTTTTCAATTTTAGATTTTGGAACTTGATATTCTTTAGTTACATTAGTTAAGAAGTTCAGAGTTTTTGATTCATCTTTTACAATATCGCTCCAATACGGCTCAATTGTATCAAACCACCTTTCAATAGTTGACTCAAGTTTTTTTGCCATATATTCATGAATATCTATTCCCTTTCCAAGCATTAAGACCCCATTAACATCAAAGATAATTGCTTTGATTTCATTGGTTTTTTTAATTTTACTCGATTTCATTTTTAAGGTCTTATTTATTTTCCTCATTTTATTCTATCAAGAGGAGATTTGACTTTTTTAATTTGACTACTTGAAATATGGGTATACAATTCTGTCGTTGCTATATTGGCATGACCAAGAATTTCTTGAATAATTCTTATATCTGTTCCGTTTTCAAATAAATGGGTTGCAAAACTATGCCTAAGAGTATGGGGTGTGACTTTTTTATTTATCCCTGCATTTCTTGAAATTCTTTTAATTAGAATTTGTATGTTTCTAGTTGTTAGGGGTTTATCTTTTGAGAAAATGTGTTTGTTTTCTGGATTTTGTGATATATATTTTTCCAAATTTTTTGATATGGAGTCTGCGATTTTGAAGATTCTATCTTTTTTCCCTTTACCCTTTCTCACCCAACCAATATTTTGCTGAAAGTCAAGATCTTTAGGGGTTAGGTTTACAAGTTCTGAAACTCTTAGACCTGAACTGTAGAGTAGTTGAATTATAAGTTTCGACTTTTTGAATTCAGCCGCATCAATAAGTGACTTGATTTCTCCAACTGACAATACTTCTGGAAGTCTTTTTTCCCTTTTAGGCACTTCAAGCTTAACAAAAATATCTGGCCTATCTAACACTCGTTTGAAAAAAAATCTTAGACTTGAAATTGCCAGGGCTCTTGACTTATTACTATACTTTTCAATTAAAGTAACTAAATGAGATTTAACTCCATCAAAAGTTACTTTCTCAAGATCTTCAATTTGTTCTAAAAATGGTTTGAGAAAAAAACTATATGCATCAATAGTTTCTTTACTGTAATCTCTGAGTTTTAGCTCAATTCTTGCTTTCTCAAGATATTTATCTACTTCTTCTTTTTGCATGATATAATGTATTAAGCGAAGTTTTTAAATCCTTCTGGTAATCAGCATTATGCGAAGTTCTTCTGTGTAAATTGTGTTTTATGGAGAAAATTTTAAGAATTTTATGCTTTGCTGAAAGTTTTAGGCTTTGATTAAAGGTTTTAGCTAAATAATCCTTAAGAATGATCGTGATTTGTAGCCCTTATTGCCAGATTAGAATCTTGTTGAGTAATAGAAAGTCCTAGAAGATAGGTGCTTATATCGCTTAAAGGATAAGAATTTCCTACAACCATGTTACTTTTAAGTCCCCTTTTAAATGATTGTCCCAATAATTTATATGGAGTATCTGGTTTTGATCTCTCAAATTGATTCGGAGCTTCTAAAGTAAGTTTATACAATTCTCCTTCCTTATCTGATAAAACTATATCCACTATATCGGGCATTAAAATTAGTAATTATGTTCGTATTTAAAGATTATTGTAATATTTCCTCTTAGCAGAAACTTCTTAGAAATGATCAAATGTTTTAGCTTAATTTGGAATGGTGTCTAACCTATATTTTTGTATTCTTCTATGGATTGTAGAATAGCTTATACCTAGTTGTTTTGCTGCTTTTTTTCTATTCCAAAGGCAATAATTTAGAGCTCCTTGAATTATATCTTTTTCTGTCAACTCTTCAGCTGCTTTGAGTGCTTCAGTTAAACTAGCATACTTTCCTAAAACTGGATTTAATCCACGTTCTGTTGTTGTATCTTTAACTGTTTGATCTAAAGTCATGAAATTAGATTTTTGATTAATATTTAAATTTTTAGTGTGAAGATGGGATTAAGCCCTTTTTACGTATCTTTGATAAACTGCCCAGAGATTTTGTCTTGATGACATAGAGTGCCAACTTACCATATAAGCACGCAATTCACTAAGCTTAAGATATTGTTCATGAGTTATAGACCCATTTGTAACTATAAAAAAGGGTTCTGATTCTTCATTTATTGGATTGGCCACAAAACCCCTAATATGATATATCTCTCCTTTCCCATCTCTCTGAGTCAAAGTTGCTCCTGCAAAAGGATCTTCTGCTTCTCCAAATGGATCTTTTCTCCTAGGCCTCATTAAAGAAACTTAGAAAGATTGTTTTTAATTATTTCTATCCCAGATAACACTATTAAACTGTGCACTTTGGGCTTGTTTTTTTGGTTGTATATATCTGCTAAAACTTTTAATCAAAAGCAGAAACATTTAGCTCAAATATTTAGTAGAATACTTCTTATTATTTAGAATAAATTAAATGAAGAATGCATAAATAACAAGTCATATTTTTAGAAGAGTTGGTGTTAGTTCCAGACCATTATATTAATCCATTAGCCAGAATTAGTATAGTAGAAAAAGTGAACCTAACATGCCAAAAACTTCAACCACCCAATCACACTTTTTGATATAATTAGGAAGGAGTTGTTTGTGTTATTATTTTTTCATTAATTTATAACTTCTAATAATCTTGGAGATACCAATAACTAATACACCTATTGCTATAAGCCAGTTATTCCAGTCAGTTATTACAGATAACAAACCTGCTGCACTTAGCAATAATAGTATACCTATTATTGTCAAAATCCAAGCTGTTAATTTCGCCATTTTTGCCTCTTTTTTATGTTTTTATTTAGGTTAGGGATCTTAATATTAGGCCTTTTTTAGGCTATTGTTAGCCTTTTCCATTACCCCTATTTGATTATTTAGGCCTAAAATATATAAGTTTTTGGAGTTTTTAAATGTTATTTTGTGGGTTTTTTGGAGTTTGATGGGATAGGAATTTTTGAAATTTTTGTGGGTTTTTGAAAAAATTCTGATTTTTTGTGGGTTTTTTGATGTTTTTATGGGTGTTTAAGGGAAGTATTTTATGGGAAAAATGATAAAAATAGGCTGATTTTTTATATATTATTTTACCGACGATGTTTATGCTGTTTATAGGTGTTTAAACAGGTGTTTTTGTGTTTTTGCTGGGTGTTTAAAATATGTATTTTAGTGTTTGTTTTTAGTTAAACAGCGAAAGATTTAAATATAATATTTCGTCTATAAATGATAGAATGTTCAATTGGTTTTCTAAAAAAAAGGAGATGGAATTAATAAAGGAGGAAGTTAGAAATTCTTTTAGTGATGTAAAAAGGGATATTCATAAAGTTAGTGAATGGGTTAACTACTTAAACAACAAAGATGATGCTTTAAACAGCCGTTTAAACGACCTTGGTGAGGATTTATCTTCGGTGAAAGATCAGCTTGAACAATTAAAAGATGTAATTTCTTTGTTTGGTGATGGGCTGTCCAAACATGCGTTTAAAACAAACAGCCCCCGTTTAAATAAACAAACAGCTGTTTTAGGTGTTGAGGGGGCTGTCCAAACACCTGTCCAAACAGGTAATTTTAATAACTTTTTAGGAATTTCAAATTTATCGATTACAGAAAGAGCTATTATTTGGGTGCTAGCAAACAGTGAGTTAAAGTTAAGTTATGATGATTTATCTGCAATGCTTGGAAAAACAAGATCAACAATTAGAGGTCAAATAAATAGTATAAAACAGAAAAGTGAGGGATTAATTGAAGAATATGTTGAACAAAACGGGAAAAAGAGAGTATATATACCTCAAGAAATAAGGGAAAAAATAGTTAAAAACATCAAAGTAAGAGTCCAAAAAGAAGAGAAAAAGTCTAAAAGGCAGAAAGGTGATTGAAGAGGGCAATATCTCTCTAAATAATACCTAAAAATAGGCTAAAAATAGTAAAAGTGAGGTATTGTAATACCTAAATGGACTTAAAAATAGGCTAAAAAGGAGAAAGTGAGAGTTGGTAAGGTTAAAAATACTATTAAAATCGATAAAAACTTGTCCTAAATTGAGGAAAGACCTTACCAAAAGGGGAAAGTGAGAGTTAAAAGAGATAAGGTTATGTGGGAAATTAAAGAATAATATTCAAAAATAGGTAAAAGTGAGACCTTTGGGGAGGTTCTTTTTTACCAATACCTAAAAATCCTTGAAGTATGAGGTGAAGAGGTAAAAGTGAGATAAAAACGTAGTGGTTAAAGGAGGTAATGTAGTAGGTAAAAATAATTAAAAAAACAGAAAAGAATGAGAAAGAACTTATTTGGAAAATAAATGAGGAAAAACATTGGGAAAAACTTAAACTAATGGGAGAAATGGGGAAAAGTTTGAGTTAATTCATATCAGATTATATTCGGTGTAGCGAAATAGCTTTGATTATTAAAGGGACCTTAAATTTAAGAGGGTTTCAAGGCTAGCTAATCTACGAAGATCATTAGGAATATGGAGGAGAATTTTTTTGTTATTGATCTTCTCTTTTTCAAGGGGAATTCCTTTAGAAATAATCCTTTGAATGTAATCTCTTATTGAGCTTTCAGAGAGGGTAAGTTTTGATGCTAGGAAAGCATAATCGATTAACGCTCCTTCATCTTCAAATTGGTATATTGCTGAGAGAACCACCATTTCTTGGGT
>JBBSXX010000032.1:0-2984 GCA_038045565.1 Nanobdellota archaeon | reverse complement strand
TATTAGAAGTTTTTAAGTTTTATAAATCTCATAAATGAATTTAGACGCAATGCCGGCAGATTAAAATATAATTCATAAATAGGTAAGCCCGGCATTATCCGAAGACCATACCGGGGATTTGATAATTATTATAGTAATTATGCATATTTAAGTTTTTCCTATTAATTAAATTTAAGTAATGTATTAAATTATTTTAAACATGGAAATGGAAGAAGAGAGTGAATCAGTTATGTTAATTTCAGAGGAAGTTTTAAAAGAAGATTGGGATAATGAATTAGATGAAAGATGGGATTTTGTTTAAAATGGAAGAGGAAAATGAGATTGAAGTTTTTGCAGATGAACAGCTTTTAGCTAGAAATTGGCTATCAAAAGAAGATGAAGCGGTTTTTGCTTATCTTTAAATAAATCTTAATTTAACCCAGCTTTTTCAGTTCAATTAAAAGAGCTTTGTTTAGAATTGGTTTAGCATTTTGAAGCTTTTCTTTTGTTTGCTGTTTTTCTTTTGCAGACTTTTTTATTATATTTAATGGAACTATATCAAAAATATAATTTTCCTTTTCAAAGTGTTTTTGAATGTTTGTTGAAACTGCTAAAATCTCTATTTTTTTATGAGTTTCTTTTGTGTTTTGCTGATTATTTTTTTCATTTTTAGAATTATTTTCCTGGTTATTTTTTATGAGGTATAATCCCATTATATTTTCAAGTATAGGCTCTAGTATTTTTAGAACATCTTTTTTTATATTGTGTGGAGGATTGATAATTGAAACTTTAACTTCTGCTCCTAAGAATGATTTTGGAAGCAAAACTCCTGCACTGTTTCCAACCTTTACTGCCCGACGATAAAATTCTTTATTTTCCATTTTAGCTTAGGTTATAACTTTGTTATAACAGGTTATAACCGGTATATAAAGATTCTTGTTATCTGTTATAACTATTTACTTTAGAGTGGTTACGCCAGGTGTTGTCACCATAAAGTTTATAAATGCCTATAATCTATGAATTTTAACCTAAATTTAATAGACCAAAAATGTATAAAAAAACTATTTTGGTTTCCTTGATAGCAGTTTTAACAATTGCTATGTTGGGAGCTTTCGCGGTAGCAGCTAGTTCGTTATCAGTTTCGAATCAATATGTAGAAATTGACGGCTTACCAGCTACTGGAAACAACGCAGTAATTTCTGGAGATACAATTCCAGTAACAGTAGATTTCACAGCAAACGAAAATGCAAGTGAAGTAACTGTATCTGCATGGGTTCAGGGCTACAGAAGCGATAGAGTTGAGAAAGAATTTGCTGACTTAGTAGATGGCAGTGACTATAGAGCAAGACTTTCAGTACCTGTGCCAACAGACATCGATCCTACAGAAGATTTAACTCTTTATGTAAGAATCGAAACTGATGAAGGTAACTGGGAAGAATCTTACAACTTGAAAGCTCAGAGAAATCCAAATGAACTAGAAGTTCTTTTAGTTGATATGGATAATTCTGTGAAAGCAGGCTCAACATTGACAATGAGTGTAGTTGTTAAAAACATTGGAATGCATGAAGCAGAGGATACAATAGTAAAAGTTGACATACCAGAACTTGGTATTTCAAGAAGTGCTTACTATGAAGATTTATCTGTGGAAGACATATGTGATAACGACACATGCGATAAGGATAATGCAGGAGAAAGAAAATTCTTCGTAGCAATACCCTCAAGCGCAAAGTCAGGATCATATAAAGTTGAAATAACTGCATACAGTGATAAGACAAAGACATCTGTTGTGAAGAACCTTGTTGTTAGTGATACACCTGTAGAAGGTAAAGTATTATCTAACCCAGCAAGTAAGACTTTCGCAGTTGGAGAAGAAGCTGTTTACGAACTTGTACTTGTAAACTCTGGAAATAGCATAGCTGTATATAACTTGGCACCTGAAGCATCTGATGCTTTAAGTGTAAGTTTATCTGACAGTGTTGCAACAGTTCCAGCAGGTTCAAGCAAGACTGTAAAAGTTTATGTAAAGGCTAATAGAGAAGGAACATTCGGATTTGCAGTAAATGCAGTATCAGATAGTTTCGGCTCAAAGGCCTCTTACACTGCAACTGTTAAAGGACAAGCAAGTGCTGTAAACAATAACATTGTTGTTCTAACTATCGTGTTAGCAATAATCTTTGTTGTTTTAGTAATAATCTTGATTGTTCTGCTTACAAGAAAACCTCAGAAATCTGAAGAATTCGGAGAAAGTTACTACTAAATTAATTTCTTTTTTTTCTTTTTTTTCTTTAATTTAACTTTCTTTTTTTCTTTTTTTTATTCCTAGAAAATTTTCAATTTTCTGGACCAAAAAACTTATAGTTTTTTGGGTTTTAATCATATAAAATTAAATACTAATGTAATCCATTGTGTTCTTAGCACATGGATAAATCAATAGGGAATAACACTAAATAGAATTTATTTGGTTTTAAAATTAAACATCAAAAATCAAAGATTTTTGTGGCTTAAAAATTTCCGAAGAAATTTTTAAATAATCTAATTGTGAAGTTTTTCTCTATGGAAAATTAATACAGTAATTCTTTTAAACCTGAAAGTTCAGACTAAATAATGGTATTTGTCGGAAATTTTTTAGTTGATTCTTCAAAAGAAGGTGTTCCTCCAGTAAAAGCATACTTACATAGATCTCAGGTTGAAACATATGGAAGCGATCCTTTAAGAGAATCTAGAAAATACCTTGAAGAGTGTTTAAGTGTTGGAAATGATAAACAAAAAGAAAGTGATGTTATCTTAGCCGCTATTTGGGCAGAAGATGGTAAAAAAATAATAGATTTTGCTGGGTTAAAGGGAGTTAAAGATGATTGGAAAGCAAATCCAGAAATTTCTGCCTGGAAGTTTGAAAATGGCATTTATGTAAGAACTCCTGAGAAAATATGGTGTGGAGATGCTAATATAATTTTTGGGAGAGAAGAAGAGATGAGAAGAAGGACAGAAAATTTACATGAATATTT
>JBBSXX010000031.1:0-1181 GCA_038045565.1 Nanobdellota archaeon | reverse complement strand
ACTCAAAATAAAAAAGTCCATATTTTTGACATAAAAGAAGGGCTTGTGTTCCTTTTCCCGATCCTTGTGGTCCAAACAAAACGATATTCATATAGGTATGTGTAATTTTAACTCAATTTATGCCCAAAAAATAGAGGATTATTCTAATAGTTTTAGAGTGGATATAATTTTCACTTGTGTATCATCATCTCCTTAATTAAGCACCTCCTTAAATGATCATTATTCATGCAAAATCGTTTTTAATTACAAATACCAAACCTACTTTAAGTAGACAATTCCGAACATTAATCAGCCTTTTTGGTATAATAGAATTATGCAAGGAATTAAAGTATATAATCACAATGATAGAACTAAAGTTGTAAACCAGATTGTGAAGTTGTTAAAACACCAATTCAAGGATAATTTGGTTGCAGTTGCAGCAGAAGGCTCGTATGCCCGTGGTAACGACAAGGATTTTTCTGACTTAGAACTTACCGTATTTTTAAAAGAGATTTCAAAAGATACAAATTATAATATTCACAAAATTGTTGATGGTCTTCTTATCGTAATCGTATTTGATACGAAAGAATCATTTGTCAAAAAATATTTATCTGACGATTTTTCAGTTTGGTATGCTTCAGGATCAGAAGACATGTTACCCATTACAAACAAGCATTTTATTGATAAGTTAAATAAAATCATCCCAAACAATATTGAACAAAAGTGTTTAGAGCAAATCAAAATTAGATGGCCACAATATCAAGAAATAACAGCCAAACTCTTAAATAATATTAATGGTGAGGATCTCGAAGCGGTTTCTTTAGTTTTTCCATTAATAGTTAAGGAAACTCTAGTTATTCTTTCATATCTAAACCAAACTCCTTATACAACCTTGGCACGATATATTTTCCAAGCTAAAAAATTTCAAATAAAACCAAAAGGATTTGTGGAGTTAATTAACATGTCAATTGATGGTAAATATACAAATCATCGAAAGTTAAAGAAGATTGCTCTGGAAATATTTTCGGATTTAGAATCTATTCTAGAATCAAAAGGCTTAATTCTCTACCTCGATAAATTGGAAAGATTGTGGCAATAAATATTATATCGATTACTTTGTATATCCTTCGTATTTACTCATAAGAAGATCTCCTTCAATTTCACGGATTATTTCAAGAACTACTGAAATTACTATTAGTGCT
>JBBSXX010000030.1:0-1165 GCA_038045565.1 Nanobdellota archaeon | reverse complement strand
AAAGCAGAAGTTTCACCTGAACCTCCACAGGCAAACTCATCCATATTAGCCATTCCTAAGATTATTCCATCTTCTTTTTTAATTTTAGAAATAGCACTTGCATCGTAAGTCGCAATCCATCCTTCAAGTGTCTTAGATGCACAATTACACTCTAATCCCTCCACACAAATATTTGATTTAATAACAATTCCAAGTCCAGCAAGTCTTCCAGTTTTTTCTCCTTTCTTAATCTTATCATCAATTTTCTTAGCATCTTCAATAGCATTTGAATTAATAACAAGAACTGCATTAATTCCTTTTCCTTTTTTATTATCTTTTTCAATTCTATTAAGAAATTCTTTTATATTATCAACAGCTTTTAACTTCCCAGATTTTATTTGTTTAACTTTTTCAATTGAGTTCATTTTAACTCCTTCTCAAATAAAACCCAATCTTTTTTATTATATCCTATTTTTGGATAAAAGTTTGCAGCATCAGAATGTATATTTGAATAAAGCCAAATAACCCTAACTCTTTGCTTCTTAGCAATTAACTCTACATTTTCCATTAATTTTCTTCCAATCCCCTTATTTTGAAATTCACTATCTACTACAATTTCATCAATTAAAATTCTAAATCCATCATACCAAAAAAACTTTAAAAAAATAATAAATCCCATAATCTTCTTTTTATAAATTGCAACAAATATTTCTGTATAATGAAAATAATCCTTAATTCTTCTTAATGCACTTCTCTCTGTCCATTTCTCATTATATGGACTTTTAGAAAATTCTGTTTTAAATATTTTAGACATTTCTTTAGCATCTTTTTTTGTTGCTTTTCTTATTTTAACCAGATTAATAAATCCATTCATTTCTCTGTCCATTTTCCCTTCTCTGCAATTATAAAGTCTTTATTTTTCTTAGGCGCATTCTCAAACATTAAATCTCTAAACATAGAATCATTTCCTAAAGAATTATCTCCCTCATCTCTTTCAAAATTCTCTCTATCAACTATTGCTTCGGGAATATCTGGAAGGTTCTCTAAAGTATCTCCAAAATCCAGCATTATCTTTTTAGCCTTCTCTTCAACTTCCTTTCTTTCTTTATCAGAAAGTCTCCTCCACAACATCTCACTTGTCATTATAGTTAGAAAAATAAGGAATTTAAAAATCTATAGATTAAGG
>JBBSXX010000029.1:5711-14359 GCA_038045565.1 Nanobdellota archaeon | reverse complement strand
TTTATAAACTCCCAACTCGCTAAAATATCGGCGAGTTGGATAGCTAACTTCGGAATTCAGTCATTAGATTGACAATTACTGAATATATGAGTAATGGGTTTTGAGGAAGGTCCGCACACCATTATTAAAACCATATCTGAAAAGATACTGCTGTGAGGCAGGGCTCTGGTATAGAAACGATACCCTTAATTGGGCTGGAACGAGCATCCTGGTTGGTGCAACCACTTTAACCGTGGGCTTAGTCAGATGTTAGCACAAACAGTTCGTCTTTGTCTTAAAAACAGAGAAACGAAGTTTGACAGAATGTGGCCTATTTCCAACTCGCACTTTTTTCTAAATAATATAAATGCTTATAACTCTAATTTTCAATATCCAAATATGCTAAGGAGAAAAGATTATACAACCTCTGACTTAGAAGATTCATTAAAGAGAGCATTTGTAGATAAAAGATTCCCGGCAATTCTTTTTGATGGGAAGATATCTAGAAATGAATTTTTAAGAGATGGAATTAATTATGGATTAAGCCAAGGCTGGCTTTATGAAAAATCAAATGTTGAAGAACCACAATATACTGCAGTAAATTATGCATTAACTGATGAGGGAAAAAGACATTTTGGGCTTTTAGACCCTGTAGCTTAAACAAGTATTTTTCTAATATTTTCTTATTACGAAGTTTTAAACATCAAAAATCACCGATTTTTGTGGCCAAAAGAATCAAAGATTCTTTGGATCCAGAAAACAAGTATGTTTTCTTGGCTTAAAATCTACATAGTAGATTTTAAAAAAGCATTATTCTTAGTTTTTTAACGGGGATGTAGCTCAGTGGGAGAGCAATAGACTGAAGATCTATGTGTCGGGAGTTCGATTCTCCTCATCCCCATTCATGTTTTATTGGCTTAAAATTTGTTATGCAAACTTTAAATAGATAAAAACCTATTATATAAAATGAAAAAAGAGAAAATTGCTTTTATTTTGATGGTTGTTTTAATATTGTTCGCAGGAACCTTTGCAGTATTTTTATTTTCAAAAGGCAGGTCAGATGTTAATAATTTAACTCAGTCTATTTGTCAGTCTGGAGGGGGTCATTGGAATTCTTGTGGAAATAAATGTTCATTGTTATATCCGCAGGGAAATCCAAATTATGCTTGTACAAAAGAATGTCAGTCACTATGTGAATGTGGAGGAATAGCAGGTTTTGCATGCCCCAATGGATATACATGTATCATGCCTAGTCAGACCAATATTTCAGATGCATTAGGTTATTGTGAAAAAATTTAGCATGATTAATTATTTCAATCTAATAGGTAACAATACTAACAAATTTGCTTAATAATAATTTAATATTAAAATTATAACTGAAATGTCTTTGTGTTTTATTTAGGTTTTGGTATGCTCAAGATTAAAAAATCTTGATGTATAAGATTTTTCTCTAATGGAAAATTTCTATTGGATTTTTAAATAAAAAATCATACTATCCAATAAATTCAAATACCCTTTTAAGATTTCTAACATCTAGGGAAATTTCCCCATTACCATTAGTTGAAGTTAAAATATAACCCTCTTTAGATGATTTATCTAAACATACTCTCCCACAAAAACACTTATCTGAATGAGTTGAATCATATATAGCAACAACCTTATTTTCCAAAGCAAATAAAAATACTAAAACTCTTCTTTCAATATTGGTCTCAGGCAATTTTAATTCCATATAATTTCCCAAATCATAATAAGGAGAATCTTTTCTTCTATCATTTGCAGGATATTCAACCATGATAAAAGTTAATCTTTAAGTTTATAAAAATTCTTGTATTGAAAAGAAAATATTTATAAACTAAATTAAGCTTAATTATTCATAAAATGGCGAAGAAAAAAAGAGTGGTGAAATCTAAATCAAATTCTAGAACTAGATCAAATAGATCTAAATCAGTTAGAAATTCAAAACCAGAATCATTAATTCAAGTTATAACTAAAAAAAGGATTGCCATGAATTTTTTCATTTGGGTACTTTTAACTGCAGGAATTGTTTATGGTATTTATCATTTAATTGTTATAGACACTCTAGAAGGAATTCAGATTATTTTAGGTATAATTGTTCTTGGAATTTTGATTAAAGTAGCTAGATGGCTAATTTCCAAGCTTAGAAAGAAAATTAGAAAATAAAATGAACCTTTAGAAAAGGTTCCCAAAGATAAATAAAATGAGAAATAAAAAAGCAGCAATAGAATTAAGTATGACTACTATTGTTGTCGTTGTTCTGTCTCTTTCATTGTTAATTATGGGTTTTGTTCTTATAAGAAGCATTATGTGCGGTGCAATTGGTTTTACAGGAGAGATTAATAATAAAGTAGATAAAGAAGTTCAGAGACTTTTTGATAATTCTAATGAAGAAGTTTCATGCATTGGGGGTGGAGAACCAGTTTCAATTAATCCTAATGGAATAGCCAATGTTTATTGTAGTATAAATGCTAAAGTAGCTAGTGAATATAGGATAAGAGTTAAAGATATTGTTCCTCTAGACTATCCAAAGAATATTGATTTAGAATCATGGTTAGTTGTTGGAAACTGGGATGAAACAATTGCACCTAATGATAGAAATCCTAAAAAGGTAGCAACTTTGAAACTTCCAGAAGATGCTCCTGAAGGAGTTATAAGAATTAAACTAGAAGCAACTAAAGCAGGACAGCCAGTTCCAGTTACAAATGATATTGATTGGAGAATAACAAGGCAAGGCGTTATAAGGGCTGTTTTGTGTTAATAACCAATAAATAAAATGACATTCACAAGTCTTGAAATTATTGCACTGATTTTTATTATAATTGCAATAATCAAACTTATTGTTATTTTAATAAATAAAAAAGACTGGCTTCCAGTTATCAGAACAGTATATGGAAATTCTTTAACAAGTTCTATTGTAATAGCTATACTAACAATAATTGTTTTCTACTATTTAATTAAAGAACTTTCAATAGTTCAGATTATGGCTGTTGCAGCATTTGTTTCTTTATTATTTACACTAAGTTTCTTACAGTTCAAGAGAGAAGTTTTAGAGCTAGCAGTTAAAGTCTATAAGAATAAGCTTTCACCAGCAACATGGATCTATATAATAGTCTGGATTGCTTTAATGGCTTGGGCTTTGTATGAAATTTTTATTTAGTTAAAGTTTTTGGTTTTTTAAAACTCTGTTAATTTTTTTCTTCAATTCCTTTTCTATTTTATCGGACTCTTTCTTTGCAGACATAAACTTTTGTTTGCAATCTTCATAATCATTTTCTCTACCAATTCTTTTCCAGATTTCTTCCTTAGAGAAACCTTTTTTTTCAAGAGAAGGAGTTAATGCACTTTCTTGAGCCATATCTGTTTTATTTATAGTTGCTATTCTAAAATCGGGAGAGTAAATTTCAACAACTATACCATAAATTTCAGGAGATTTGTCTTTTTTCTTAGCATAAAATTCAGATAATCTTGCCTTAGCATAATTTTCATTAGTATCAAAATCTTTCTTTAACCAATTAGGGATTTTAATCTTATAAACTTCAAGAACATTTTTTCTTATAGCATATTCATGGTCTCGGAATACTTTACCTATAGGCTTACCATTTTTTATCTCTTCATTGATTTTTTTAACATCATTTGTCCAATCATTTACAAAAAAAGTTATGGCAAATGTTCTAGAAATTCCTTTGCTATCAATAAGGTGAGCAAGTCTTATTTGATCATTATGAATCAATACTCTTGAAGATATTTTACCATATTTTTCTTCTAAAACATCTGTATGTAATCTATCAACTAGGGGAAAATGTTCCATAATTAGATTATGGAACTATTATTTATAAATCATTTCTTAGCTTGTTTCCATAACAATTCAAAATGTTTTCTATACCCTTCTGCAACATATTTATCTTTAATTAAAAAGGCATAGGGGTTTTCAGTAAATACTGCAATCGCAACATACTCTCCAACTATAACAGTTTCTTGAAATTGAGCAAACTCTTTAGAGAGGTATCTTATATCTGTTAATCTCTTTTTTTGAATATCTTTTCCACCAATATTTTTAACAGATTCATCAAAAACTTGTCTTGAAGAAAGTTTATTTGCAATTCTTTTATTATGCAGATTTAACCACCAAGTTAATCCCATTAGTTTTTCAGTTGGAGGTCCTCCACCAAATGTCAAATATTCTTTACCCTTAGCATTTATCATTATATTGTAAACTTCTTTTACACCTTTAATTCCCCTATAAACAGTCGCATTTTCTTCATGTCTTGAAGATAATTGTTTTTTCTTTAACTCTGGAAGTATTTCAGTAAATCTACCTCTCTTCTCATCAATAAAATTATAAAAATTTTCAGGGTCACTTGCCTGATATATTTTTCTTTTCCCTTCAAGAATATAATTAATAATTCCCTTATTAATCAAAGAATTTAATGCTCTATGAACAACCGAATGTTGAAGTTTAGATTTTTCGATAACAGGACCAGCACTACTACTTCCTATTTCTAAAAGTGCAAGATATACCTTAATTTCTGCATTACTTAAACCTAAATCTTCGAGTATTGATTCATCCATTATAATAGATAATTTCTAGGCTTTTAATTCTTTCCATTTGTCCACTCTTTTGAGAGGATAAATACTTATTAACCTACTATTTTCAGATATTTTATGAAAACACAAACAAGTGATACAATAGATGAAATAGTCTCTTTAATTAGAGAAGAAGGAAAAGAATTTAGAAGACAATGGAGACATTTAGATTCAAAAAGAAAAGAATATCAGTCTGAAGGACAAGATAGGATTGAACTTTATACTCAAATGCAAGAAGTGTATGAACAATTAAATCTTCCTCACACAGTTTATATTAAGGAAGGTCCTGGTAGTCCTGGTTCTTTATATAATCTAAGTGTAACTTCTAACGGGGAAAATTCTTTAGTAGTTGATCCTTTAAATTTTACACAATTTTCTGTTTGTACTAAAAGAAATGGAATTTATCATGAGATAGCTCTTTATGGAACTGTTATGGGGTATCAATGGGAAAATGTAAGAATTGATCCTAAAGCTGTAAAATGTTTTGACGGTTTAGTCCTTGATGGTAAATTAACTAAAAAATCAGCAAATAAAACAGCTTATAAATTTATAGAAACTTTAGCAAGAGAAATAAGTCATGAAATAGACAGTAATTTAATGGTCCCATTCAACTAAATTTTTATCCTAAATAAGCTTTCTGAGTAAGTAAAGATGCTTTTGCCGACTTCAAATAATTCTCTTCAATCTTTTGATAGACTTCCATGTCATGCTTTGTAACACTTGCCTTTACTCTCTTCATCGCTTCTTCAAAGTGGTTCTTTGAAATTTGCTTAATGTTAATATCTTCTCTTAAAGCAGTCATTGCAGCCTCTCTGGCAAGATTCTCTAAATCAGCTCCGACAAATCCTTCTGTTTTTTCAGCAAGATAGTATAATAGTTTTTGCTTATCTGTTAATGATTTAAAGTTAATATTGGGTTTTTTCATTATATCTTTTTCACTAATTGATTCATCTGAATCCATTTTTGAAGCTACATTTACTCTTTCATTTGAATAGATAGCATCTAATTCTTCTACTTCCTTTTTTGTAATTATTAAAGGCATTTTTTTAGTATGAATTTCCAAAACTTGAAGTCTTCCTTCTTTTGTTGGTGCAGGAACTAATAAAATTCTATCAAATCTTCCCGGTCTTAACAAAGCAGTATCTAAAATATCAGGTCTGTTAGTTGCTCCAATAACTGTTACATTTTTCAATTCTTCCAAACCATCCATTTCAGCAAGTAATTGATTTAAAACTCTTTCAGTTACTTTACTTCCAGAATCTAGTCCTCTTCTTGGAGCTAAAGCATCTATTTCATCAAAGAATATTACGCAAGGTGAAACCTGACGAGCTCTTTCAAATATTTTTCTAACTCCTTCTTCAGATTTTCCAACCCACATAGATAAAAGTGAAGGTCCTTTAACTTGTATAAAATTTGCTTCTGATTCTTTAGCAATAGCTTTAGCTAAAAGTGTTTTTCCAGTTCCAGGAGGTCCATAAAGTAAAATTCCTCTTGGTGGTCTTATTCCAACTCTAATAAATGCCTCAGGATATTGTAAAGGCCATTCAACAGATTCTTTTAATTCTTGTTTAACTCTATCTAATCCACCAACATCACTCCAGTTAATGTTTGGTGTTTCAACTAATACTTCACGCATTGCAGAAGGTCTTACAACTTTCAAAGCTTCTTGAAAGTCTTTGTCAGTTACTTTTAATTGAGCAAGAATTTCTTCGGGAACTTCTTCCTCTTCTTTCAGTTTTATTTTGGGAAGTAATTTTCTTAAAACAGACATTGCAGCTTCTTTTGCTAATGCAGAAATATCAGCTCCAACAAAACCATGAGTTATAGCTGCTAAATCATTAAGATTTACATCTTTTGTCAAGGGCATATTTCTTGTATGAATTTTAAGAATTGAAAGTCTTCCTTCTTTATCAGGAACATTAATTTCAACTTCTCTATCAAATCTTCCAGGTCTTCTTAATGCAGGATCAAGTGAATTGGGTCTGTTAGTTGCTCCAATTACAACTACCTTTCCTCTTGTCTTCAAACCATCCATCATTGTAAGTAATTGTGAAACAACTCTTCTTTCAACTTCCCCTTGAACATCTTCTCTTTTAGGAGCAATTGCATCTATCTCATCAATAAAAATAATTGCAGGAGCAGTTTTTTCAGCCTCATTAAAAATATCTCTTATTTTTTTTTCAGATTCTCCATAAAATTTACTCATAATTTCTGGTCCGTTTAATAAAATAAAATTAGCTTCTGATTCATTTGCAACAGCCTTAGCTAAAAGTGTTTTTCCAGTTCCTGGAGGTCCATGAAGCAAAACTCCTTTTGGTGGTTCAATACCAAGCCTTTCAAATATTTCAGGATGTTTTAATGGAAGTTCAATCATCTCTCTTACTTTTTTAACTTCTTCTCTCAAACCTCCAATATCTTCATATGTAACATCAATAACTTTATCTTCAGACATTTCAACTGCTTTCGAATTAACACTAACTTCTGTATTTTCAGTAATTACAACCGGCTTTGCCGGATTTGTATTTATAATAACAAATCTTATTTGTTGAAGTCCTCCAAAACCTACTCCTCCAAAACCTCCATTCATGTTTCCTAAAATATCTCCAAATATATCATTAAAATCTCCAAACTCTTCACTCATAAGATCCTTTCTTCTCTGAACTCCACCAAGGACAACTATGTCTCCTTTAACAACAGCTCTTCCAAGAAGTCCACGCCTAAAAATTTCCGGATCTCCCTGCACAACAATATTTTCCTGAACAGGAGCAATTGTTATTTTCTTTGCTTCTTTAACTTCAACTTTAGAAAGTTCAACATACTCTCCAACTCCTGTTTTTGAATTCTTTCTTATTATACCATCAATTCTGATTATTCCTTCGCCAACATCAGCAGGATATGCTCGGTCAATAATTGCAACACTTTCTTTGCTTCCTTTAATTGAAACAACATCTCCTCTTCTTAATCCAAGAGCTTTCATAGTATCATAATCAATTCTAGCAATTCCTTTATATGCATCATCTTGAGATGCTTCTACAACTCTTAACTTAACTTTCTGTTCACTCATATTCATTATATTTCTTTAATTTATTATTGTTATTTTCGCGTTCTCTTTCTCGGTCATTACTTTCAAATTCATTCATTTTATTTTCCTCGCCCTCAAGCATTTTATCAAAAACAAGAGAAATTTTTCCCATTCTCTCAAAACTTAGACTAACAAGTTCATCCATAATCTTGTTTTGTTCATTAATAAAATTAACTATTTCTCTTGGAATAGAAACAGCATATGAATTTCCAACCATTCTCAATTTAACACTATATGTCTTGCCACGAAGATGCATATAATGTTCATATTCAGATTGATCTTGCGGATGAATTATTTTTTGGGAGCATTTAGGGCATTGAACAGCTCTAAATGTAAACCCATTTCTAAGAAACTGGACTTTATGCATTTCTTTATTACAGTCCTTGCATATTATTGTATTGTCAAAAATATCGTTTGGCATTTTATAAAGTATTAATTAATAATTTAACTTTCTGTTCAATTTGTTTTGTTATCATTTTAATTTTCTCTGTTTCTTTTGCATCTGTATCTGGTATTTTCCAGACAATTATCTTTTTACCCATTTTCTTATAATTTTCAAAGATCGAAGCTGGAACATTATTTGATACTATAACAATAATATCAGCTTCCTTTGACTCATTAAATGTTAATGGTTTTGGTTTTCCACTAATCACATAACCTGCTGATTTTACAGCTTTTTTTGTATTAGGGTAAATAAAAGGCCCTGGAATTAATCCTCTACTCATAGCCTGATGTTTATTACCTTTATACAATTTATTAAACACACCCTCAGCAACTTTGCTTCTGAATGAATTGTGTTTGCATATGAATAAAATTTTCATTTTATTTTAAAGTTAAGATTATAATATCTTTTCCTTATTTTGGTTTGTTTAATTGACTGTTGTTTTCAATTTATCTTTTGTTTACATTACCTATTTATTTCTATCGTCTATCATAAAACTGTGTTCCGAAGAACACAGTGTGAAAGGGGTTGAAGTTGATATAC
>JBBSXX010000029.1:3437-5611 GCA_038045565.1 Nanobdellota archaeon | reverse complement strand
ATCATAAAACTGTGTTCCGAAGAACACAGTGTGAAAGGGGTTGAAGTTGATATACTTGTATGTATATCATCTATGTATATACATGAGGTATACACCTATTTAAATGTTTTGCTTTTGAATGTTAGAAAAATATATAAGACTAGAATGATTCTATCTTGCGTACGCAAGATAGAACTACCTTGGTATAAATGATTTCGAATATTTCTTCAAAAAGGTTTATAAATTAGATTTATCTATATTAAACGTAAGTGAACCGATTCCGTAAAAGAATTACTTATGTAATTTAACCAACGCTTATGCGTGTTAATGGTTGGGAAGATCGCCCATCACTTACACTTTATATTTTATTTAGTTCTTCCCATTTTTCTTTAATCATTTCGTAATTAAGTTCTACTAAATTTAAGTTCTTCCCAATATGCCATTTATTTCTTTGTAGACCTCTCTTTCTGTAAATTTTAGCATAATTATCAGCCAAAGATTTGACCTTTCTCCCAAGTCTCTTTTGAAATTCAGTTATATTTATTATTTCAAAATTAAGTTTATTTAAATTAATAAGATATATCAAATATTCTTTAACATATGTGAAATCTTCATCATTACATATAATTAGAGTATTAATGTCTTCTAAATAATCTTCAACCAAATAATAAATACATATAGCATATAGTTTAGCTTTTTCTTCACTTATATTTCCAACAAAGAGGCTATTTTTTATATATTGTTTTAGCCTGTATGTTAAAACACATCCCGTATGTTTTTTATTTTTTGAACTAACACAAGCTATTCCCGTATTGCCCTTTTCATATAATCTAATACTTAAATCTACGTGGAAATCCTCTTTCATTAAGGGATTAGAGAAATAGGATTTATATATTTATTTTAATAATAGTTCCTATTCACTCTTCTTCAACAGCTTCGTCTAAACTATTAACTGAATGCCTCAAACCTTCATAAACAAAAGAAACAGCATTAGAACCTGCAATTAATAATGCTGGAAGATAATGCCCATGATAAGTCTCTTCAATAGCTATTGGAGTTATTGCTAATGCAGCAAGTCCTGCAGGAGCTAAAGAAGCTCCTAAACCCATAAAATGAGCTAACTCAAATCCTTTCTCTTCTTTATGAGCTGTCTGTATAACACTATCTCTAGTTCTTATTTTTCTTATTGCTGTAGGAATCGCTAAAGGTATTGCAGCAATTTCTATTCCTGCTGCATAAAAACCATAAGCAAAATCCCTTGAAACTTGCAAGGTATTTTCTGCTAATTCTGATAAAGTTAGATAATAATCTAATAATTGAATAATGTCTTTATCATCTCTATCTAATTCTTCACTCATTTTAATTTTTGTCTTAGAAGCTTTTTAATTATTTCTGTATATTTGTTTTGTCTGGAATTAAAAAATTTGTTTAAATCTTTCATTTTCCATAAATATCAATTAAATCCTTCACAATTTCATCATCTATTCTTGGCTTTCCATAAATATCTTCATTTTCATATCTTTCTAAACAATAATCAGTTGAATAATACATAATTGATTGTTTATCTTCACTATGATCATATCCAAATGTATGAAGTATTTCATGCACTTCCAAAAATGGAAAATAACCGCAGGATTCTAATGAAGGGTAGAAAACAATACTTGCATTGTAAATTATAGATTCATTAGCACTATAAACGCTTTTCAATGCCTCTCCAAGAGTCTCTCTTTCAGCATCCTTTTCATCTGCCGGCTTTTGAGAGCATGAAACATCTATGTCAATTCCATCATTTCCAATAGAATACCTCTCAAAATCAACAACTCCTTTAGTTTCTTTCTCAATTTCTGAAAAAGCCTGTTCTATTTTATCAGCTCTAGCACCACAATTGCTGTTTATATTATAAGTCAGAGGCATATGAGCCCAGTGAGTTAAATTACTATAAGCAAAACTATCATTGATTAAATAAAAATTATTAGATATATTTTCAATGTTGTTAGGATTTAACTGAATAGTATTTACATGAATTTTGCTTTTATTTAGATTCAAGCTTATTAAAAATAAAACACCCACTAAAATTAATACAGCTACAAGTACAAAAATCAATACCTTATTTTTTAGAGAAACTCTCGCCATATTGTGAACCATTGTATAATTCCCATAGTTAATATCAATAAAACTACTAAAATAGCTAAAAT
>JBBSXX010000029.1:0-3337 GCA_038045565.1 Nanobdellota archaeon | reverse complement strand
ATATACTTTAAATTAATATACTTAACTAAAATTACTCTTTAATCAGCCCCATAACAATGGATCAGTTGAGATTGTTTAAGAAAATTATCGTGCCTTATATCAGCAAATATTTCTTTAAAATATTTTTTAGAGCGTGACTTCCCTTTAGCTTTTTCATAATCTTGTATATCTGAACAAACAAACCTATTTGCTAAAAGATCAAATAAAGTTATATCTGGTGTTTCTTCAGGTCTAAAACCAGTTTCTTTTATAATTCTTGAAATAATATTTTTAGAGTAAAGCCTGTCAAATCCTAAAGCTGATAAATAACTTACCCCATTACTTAATTTACAAACTCTTACTTCTACAAAAGGTATAGAGTAAAAGATATCTAAAGATTCATTCTTATTATCATCAGTTAAAATAGGCCCAATTTTTCTTTCTGATGATGCTTCTAATTCAGCTATTTCATCAAGAGCTCCAGAAAAAGCTATAAGTTCTAAGTCTTTATATGTAAAAACAAGAAGGTTATCATCTGTTGCATGGGTGATTTTAAACATAATCCTTTACGTTTCTAGCTAATTTTAAACATTTCTACACTTCAGATTATTCTTAAATAAGCTTTATATAGCATTTTTATCTACTTATAATAACTAAAATGGATAAATCTCAAAAATCAAATTCTTCCAATATATTAAAGAAAACCTGGAACTATTTGTGGAATGGAGACAGCATATTAAGCTGGGTTTTATTCATAGTATTAGTTTTTTTAGTCATTAAATTTGTTTTTTTCCCAACTCTATCTTTAGTTACAGGAACAAAACTGCCAATAGTAATAGTGGAGTCATGTTCAATGTATCACGAATCTGACTTTAATGCCTGGTGGGATGACAATAAAGACTGGTATGAATCAAGAGGGATAAATAAAACAGATTTTGAAGACTTCCCATTAAGCAAGGGATTTGCAAAAGGAGACATATTTTTTGTAACAGGAGCTAATAAGAATAATATTAAAGTTGGAGATACAATTATATTTACATCAGGAATTTCTGGAAGGCCAATAATCCATAGGGTGGTAAATTTAGATCCAATTGGTACAAAAGGAGATCATAATTCTCTTCAATTTACCTCAACTAATAATATAGAAAAACTAAATGAGGTTGATATAAAACAAAATCAGATAATTGGAAAAGCAGCTTCATTTAAAATCCCACTATTAGGATGGATAAAACTTATATTCTATGAACCTTTCAGGTCTGAAAATGAAAGAGGATTCTGTAAGTAGGGAAAATAGGTAACATAATACATTATCTTAATAGAAAAAATAAATAAGATTATGCAGATAATTAATGATTTAAATTAGGCAAATATATTGTAACTTTACCATTTAATCAAAACCAATATAAATTAATAATCATAATTTAGGGAAAGATCTTATAGCATTACCAATTAATCACAGAAAGTTATTGTTTTTATCAGGTGCTAGCAAGGTTTAAAAACACTCCTTTACTAAAGTAACGAATAAAGATTTACAAATTAAAATATGGAATTCTGTCCAAAGTGTGGTTCTGTTCTTGAGGAAAAAAGAAAAAATTATGGTTGTGTTAGATGTGGTTACACATCCAAAGCTAAGGTTAAAATAGAGTCTCACGAAAAAATAGATGAAAACCAAGAGATAGGAGTTGTAAGAGAAAAAGATATTGATGTTTTTCCAGTTGTTGCAAACACATGCCCAAAATGCCAAAACAAAGAATCATATTTCTGGACAAGCCAAACACGAAGTGGAGACGAAGCAGAAACTCGTTTCTTCAAATGTGTAAAATGCAAGCACACTTGGCGAGAATACAAATAATTCTAAAAATTATTCCTAGTTCATGTGGGTACAAATACAAACATTTATAGATATGTACCCATATGGTTAGACATGGTATATCATGAAATAAGAGAAGTAAATGACATAAAACAAGATATTCCCACATTAGAAGAAAAATTGAAGAAAAATAAAAAGTCTAAGTAGACAGTTTTAAAAACACAAATTACTTATTTCCAATATGTTACAAGTAGTAAAAGAGTTCAAAGAATTTATTAAAGAATATAAAATAGCTGCTCTTGCAATCGCATTTGTTATTGGAATTGCTACAACATCTTTAATTCAGTCTTTAGTTAATGATATTATTATGCCCATAATAACTCCATTTATTCCAGGCGGAGCATGGAAGACCGCTACGTTTTCTATGGGTCCAATTGTAATCAGCTGGGGATCTTTCTTAGCAGCTGTAATAAACTTCATAATAATTGCTCTAGTTGTATTTCTTCTAGCTAAATCTCTCTTAAAAGAAGAAAAAGTTACAAAGAAGTAAATTTATAAAATTCTTTTTTCTAATTATATTATGAAGAACAAATCTAAAAGTTCAGTTAAACCATTCAAACCAGTTAAAGCATATAAGTCTGGTTATTTAGATGTCGGAGAAGGACATCAAATATACTATGAATTAAGTGGAAACCCAAAAGGAAAACCAGTTCTATATGTTCATGGTGGCCCTGGAGGAGGTTTCTCACAAAATGCCAAGAAATTCTTTAATCCTAAAATCTATAATATGATTCACTTTGATCAGAGAGGTTCTGGAAAAAGCAAACCATTTGCTTCTATAAAATACAATACAACAGCATATCTTGTTAAAGATATGAAAAAATTGCTAGATTTTCTAGAAATTAAAAAAGTAATTTTATTTGGAGGAAGCTGGGGTTCAACACTATCTTTAGTTTTTGCAATTGCCTATTCACAAATGGTTAAGGCAATGGTTCTAAGGGGGATATTCTTAGCTTCAAAAAAAGAAAATGATTATTTTACATACGAATCTAAAGCAATGTATCCTGAAGTCTGGAATAAGTTTGCAAGTTTAGTTCCTGAAAAAATAATAAAAGAAAGAAAAATTGAAGAGTATTATTACAAGATGATTACCCATAGTGATAAAAAAGTTCGTGATAAATTTACTTTAGCTTGGGCAGAATTTGAATTCTCCATTTCAATGTTAAAATATTTAAAAGAGTTTGTTGATCAATCAATTAAGGAAGTTAAACCAGAAGCATTTTCAACAATTGAACTTCACTATCTGGTTCATAAATGCTTTCTTCCAGAAGATTTTATTTTAAAACATGCGGATAAAATTTCTCACATTCCAACATCTTTAATTCAAGGAAGATATGATTGTGTTTGTAGCCCTTCAGCAGCTTACGCCCTCCATAAAAAACTAAAAAACTCAAAAATATACTTCACAATTGCAGGGCATTCTTCAAGTGATCCTGAAAATCAAGATCAATTAATGTTAGAAATGAAAAAGCTCGAAAAGATGAAATT
>JBBSXX010000028.1:0-8319 GCA_038045565.1 Nanobdellota archaeon | reverse complement strand
TTATATATCTCATTTGAATTTTCTTCCAAGGCTATAGAAAAATTTTGAAGAGATTTTTTAACATGAGGTTCATCAAAACTCTCAGGAGAAGAGGGAGGACTAAAATAATTCGGATATAAAGCACTTCCACCAGAACTTAAACTGCTAGAAGACATAGAAGAGCTAGATGAACTAGAATTGCTTGTTGAATCTAAAAAATCAAAAGCTCCTCCAGCTGAAAAATTAGTATTAGAAGTTTCAGACATAGGGAGTAAGGATTCAACGTTACCAGCATTCAAACTATTATCTGAAAAATCCAGATTTATTTTATTATCTACATTAGGCTTAAACTCAATAAATCCCTCTTTTGTTACACCATAATTAGTTTTAATTTCAGGAATATTTTTACCAGCATCAGTATAATCAACAAGTTGATCCTCTTTTTTAAATTTACCAATCCACACCATATTTTATAGAATACCAAGATTTATTTAAAGGTTGTCACTGCAACCTTTAAGCCAAGAAAACATACCTGTTTTCTGGATCCAAAGAATCCTTGATTCTTTTGGCCACAAGAATCTTTGATTCTTGATGTTTAAACTTATCTAGCATAGAAAAGGTTATTAATACTATATTTTATGTTTTTTAATGAGATTAAATAAATTGGGTGCTAGATTCATAAAAATAAAAGGGAAGGTTCATAAAGGAAACCGTAGGTGTCTTTTATAATGGATCCTAGAACAAAACAACTGGCAAAACTACTAGTAAATTATTCTCTAGATGTTAAGCCTAATGAAAAAGTTATAATAAATGGAGATATTGAAGCTAAGGAATTTATAGAAGCCCTATACAAAGAAGTTATTCTAAAAGGAGCTCATCCAATAATAAAAGTTAATCTCTCAAATTTAAATCATTTTTTCTATAAATATGCGAATAAAAACCAGCTGGAAAGATTTCCAGAGGAATGGTTTAATACTGTTAAAGGCGCACAAAAATACATAGGAATACTAACTGAAGCAAATACAAAAGAACTTTCAAATATTGATCCTAAAAAAATAATCTCAAGACAAAAAATAACAGCTCCAATTTCACATTATATAGTAAATAGCAAACCGCAAATGGTAAGATGTACAGTAGGCTTCCCATGTAATGCCCTAGCTCAAGAAGCAAACATGTCTCTTGACGAATATAAAGATTTTGTATTCTCAGCCTGTCTTCAAGACTGGAAAAAATTAGGTAAAAAATTAGATAAAGTTAAAGCTAAATTTAAGAAAAATTCCCATGTTCATTTAATAGGAGAAAATATAGACCTTAAGTTTAATGTTCATGGAGATAAAGCAATTGCCTCAAAGGGTATGGAAAATATGCCTGATGGGGAAGTATTCATGGCTCCTGTAAGAGAGAGTGTAAATGGGTGGGTTAGATTTGAATATCCTGCTATAAGAAATGGAAAAGAAGTTACTGGAATATTTTTAAGATTTAAAGAAGGAAAAGTAATAGAAGCGAAGGCTGATAAAAATCAGGACTTCCTAATTCAGATGTTAACAACAGATGCTAATTCAAGTTATTTAGGAGAATTTGGAATAGGGGGAAATCCAAAAGTAACTAAATTTACAGGAGAGTTATTGTATGATGAAAAAATATCCGGAACAATACATTTAGCTTTAGGGATGGCATATAAAGAAAATGGGGGAGGAAATGATTCTGCAATACATTGGGATATTGTAAAAGATATGAAAAATGCAAAAATAATAGTGGATAATAAAAGAATACAGGAAAATGGTCTCTGGAAAATATAGAGGAAGGCTTTAAAAATTTAATAAACTTAATATTCTTAATAATTTAATAAAGAGGAAAGATGGCAGAAACTGTAACAGAATTAATTGAAAGAATAAGCAAACAAAAGCCTGTTGGTGAACATCAAATAACATATGATTCTTCTTCAGAAACTCTTGAACCAATTTATTTCTGGATATTGAATTTTATGAACAATTTATTTGGAGGAAAAGTAGAAAAACTTATAGATAATTTCTCTTCATCTCCAGGTTCAGGACATTTTTCAGAGCTAAGTCAAAAAAGAACAATAATGCAGGATAATGTTATGAAAACTCTTGGAGCAGTAAATCAGGTAATAAAATCTATAATAAATATAATTTATGACCTAAAGGATTTTGAAATTAGACTAAGCCATTATGATGCTGCAAAATCTAAAGATAAGGATAAAGCAAGAGCTGCAACCCTTGCTCTAAAACAAATATGGATGGATAATGTAGATATAAAAAGAGGAAGAGGAAGTATAAACATGCTTGCTCAGGATCTTAGTTTTATTACATTAAGAGATGCATTTATGGCTGCAGAAACTATTAAAGATGTAAAAAATCTGGATTTAAATGAAAGAGTCATAAGGATTCTGGCTCCAAGACTTGAAGAATTTTCAAAATGGAAAGAGTTAAGTGAAGATGAATTAAGAAAGCGTTTTAATATTGAAAAAAATTATCTTAAAAGTCAGGTAAATACATTACAATTATATTCAAGATGGGTAAAGCCCTATCTTAAATCAGCCACCCAACTTGAAATGAATTCGGATCTTGATAAAAATCCAGCTCTTGTAACTGCATTTAATACAATTTATCTCCAATTAAATTTGTTTGGAAAAAATAAATTTGAATTTGATGAAGCAATAATTTCAAAAGCATTACCCCAAGGAGTTAAAAAACCAAAAAGGGAATATTATTCATGCGTAGTTGTTGATTTTTCATTTCAAGGAATTCCTCAAAAAGCCGGGCAGCATTATGTTTTTGGAGGAAGAGCAGTCGTAAACTTCAAAGCATATGCTTTGAATGAGGATGAAATAACTGCTTTATATCAAGAACTTAAAAAATCAGATGTAAATGATGTATTAAAATTAATTGAGGGTTCAACAACAGAAAGTCTTGACGAATTAAAAAAAGACATAGATTATTTTCTAAATAAAGATAAATTGGATGAAGAAAAAGAAAAAAAGAGAAAGGAAAATGATATAAATCCATTTTCAGCATTATTTAATTTTAAAATTTTCAAGACTAAAGAAGAAAAGGAGAAAGGAAAAAAAGAAAAGCAAATTGATATAAAAAGCATAAAGAAAGATAACTATGTTGAAAGTGTAATTAGAGAGCTAACAAAAAAATCTGCAACAGAAACCTGCTTTAACATCTATGATGTTTATAAAAAGGCTCATGGGATGGCTTCGCATGACAATCCCTTTGAATAATATAGATAATTCAATCTATATCTTTAATGATAAAAACCATTATAAATGCATTAAATGCTAGAGATTAATGAAAAGAAAGCTATTAATATTATTTTTAAGTTTAATTCTAATCTTAGGGCTAATCTCGGGTGTATTTGCAATTACTTTTTCTCAAGAAGATAAAGGAGCTATAAATCTATGCAAAAAGGATTGCGTTTCAGACAAAAAATCTGAAATAACCTCCTGCCATTCTTCATACTCTTCATGTTTAAACTCTTGCAATTTAAATTCGAGTTTAACCAAATCTGATAGATTATCATGTTCAAAATCATGTAAATCAGAAAGAAAAATCTGCCTAAAAATAACAACGGAAGGCTATCAGCAGTGTAAAAAGGACTGCCCATATAAGGCATTAAATACAAATGTCAAATGTGTTTTGGAAAATCAAACATATAATGCTGGAGAAAAATTCCAGAATAAATGCGAGTCGTGTAGATGCAATTATGATGGAAATGTAAAGTGTGAAAAACTTCCAAATTGTGGTTTTAGCAATTTTACAATATCTGAATCAAGTTGCACATCAAACCAAGGATTATATCAAAAGTTATGCAATGGACCCTATTTCGGACAAAAATGCAGTTCAATTAATTTCTGCCAGTGTTCAGGTATCAATAATTATTCATGCCCTTCAAACACTACATGTCTTAAAAATTTCACAATTTCAGATATCCCAATGATAATTCCAAAATGGACTGATAGAAGTGGAAATCCTTTAGGAGATATAGGCATATGCGCAAACAACCAAATTATGGGAAGTTGTGGAAACTCAATTTGTGAAAATAAAATAACTAAGAATAATTCTATTGTTGAAAACCATCTAAACTGCCCTCAAGATTGTGATTAATCATTACAACTAATCAAAGGCCTTCATCAACCTTGTTATCTTATCCCAAGAGATCTTCAATTTTTTATTTGACTCATCAATTATTAGTTTTAAAAAATAATCATCAACAAGTATTTTCCCATCTTTGATTAAAGGAAATTCCAATTTTTCTGTTGAATTCAATTCAACAATAACTCTGTCTTTAGAATAAATAATCCCACATCTTTTCCATCCAGATTCTTTAGCAATATCATGAAGTTTTTGAGCATGTTCAAGATCTCTACATGCAACATGTAAAATAACCGGTTCTTGTTTGAAATAAACAAGTCCTTTAACTTTTTCTTTAATATTATCTATTTTATCTTTCAAATCTTTAAATGAAACTAAATCATGGCTTACAAATAAAAATAAATCTCCCCTTTTCTCCTTAGAATCAATTAAAATATAAACTCTTCCAGAACAACTCGAGGTTGTATAATAATTAGAACTTTTGTTTATTTTACCACATAACCCCTTAATTCTCTCATCAAAGCTCTGTTTTACACTTCTATCATTTTTCATAAGCTGTTGTTTCTTTCTTCTTAAGAATTGATCTACCATAAAATAGAAAAAATTAATCTATATTAAAAATCTATCTAATTAATTTATATAATGAAAATATCTTTAGCTTTTAAGCAGCTGGGTTATATGCTAAAACAGAATCTATTAAATCTCTAGGAGTTAAATATTCTAATGAAAAAGCTCTTTGAATTAATGGTTTAGTGTCAATTTCTACTTTAAATTCCAATTCTAATGATGTAATAAGCATAATAACTTCGATAGAATCTGCGTTCTGATTATAAAAACTTTCTCTACTAAATCTTACACCATCACCCCCACCAGGATATTCTTTATAAATAAAATTTTCTACATCTTTTCTAGTAAATATTCTGCTTCTAGCCATAGTAATAAAAGATAATTTATATGTTTATAAAGCTTTAATTAACACAAGTTCCATTAACAAAACTTTGGTTTCCCTTACACTTGAAGGCATTACACTGAACCTTATTATTCTTAAATTCCTGTTTACATTCTCTTAGTTCTTCTACATAAGTAAATCTGCAATCTTGAAGTAAATTACGAACTTCTCTTAAATTAATGAACTTATACCTGTTTTTCTTAGCTTTATCATTAATATTAGTTTCATTGAACTGGGGATTTGAAAAGTTTGTATAGTTATTTAAAACTGAATTAAATGAATTATTTCTACATAATTCATATTTATCTTTAACCTCTCTATAACAATCATTCTTTATATTAGTTGAATTTGAAACACATAAACCATAGTTAATTTTTCTTATTTTAAGGTCATTTGAAGAATGGTTTCCATTTCCGTTACCATTACTATTGTTATTATTAGAATGATTTGAGTTACCATTACTATTATTTGAATTATTTGTACTATTGTTTTCAGGATCATTAGCTTGAGAAGCTGCAAAGCTCAAAGATAATATTAAAAATATACCAAGAATCATGCCTGCAAATAAAATGCTCTTTTTATTTATCATAAACATTTACCAAATTACCAGCTTATAAAGATTGATATAATAAAAGAAATATTTTTTATTCATTACTGAAAATAAATAAAAACATAAAAATAAAATGGGCTCAGGAGGAATCGAACCCCCATCAAACGGTCTCTCCGGATTTTAAAACGCTGGAGCCGTCCATTCTAACCGTTGAACTATGAACCCTTAACATTTCTAAAATATAAGTCTTTATAAGTGTAACTATGAAGAAATATTAATCAGATACCACATTAAAGAAATAAAAGAAAAGATTTATAAAACTTAAAAAAGATTAAATTTCATGGAAAAAGCTAGTGTTGCTTATAATTTTACAAGAGAAGAGGGAAGTCACTACTTTAACTTATATTTATTAAATGAAAATAATTCTTTAGGAGAAAAAATTACCCGAATTGAAAATCCAAATAGCCAATTCCCAAAATACGCAATTCCTTTTAATTCTACAGAAATTCTTATTGGTCAGGCAATCAATCAATCCGGAAGAGATTTAGAATGGGAAATCGCACATTTAGTATTAGATGGTATACCAATACTTGAGAGAGATGCTTCAATAAGAAACGTTGCCCAAGTTAAAGGCAACCAGGCAGCTTAATTCTATCAGCCGTTAGATTTTTAAAGTCAAATTAGCATAATTTTATCCTATGAAAACTCAAAGAGAAAGAACAATAAATGCTGAAGACATAAGAATAAATGCTCAAGGAAGGTTAGAACTGTCATATGAATGGGGTGGCGAAAATAGAACATTTAGATTATATGCTAGAAATAAACGAGATAATTTTAATGATCCCATAGGTTTTCTAGAGTCTCCAAGAGAAGTAATTGGAAATAATCATGAAATGCAGGAAAAATGTACGGATTATATTTTAGGTCACGAAAATTTTATTGAAGGTGATATTAAAGAGGGGCACCTGTATATATTAACTCAAATGGGAAGAGGAATTACAATCAATGGAAAATTTCCTAGAAAATTAGCTCGTTAAAGTCTCTCAATTTCTTTTATCTCTTCGCTAGATATACTTGAACCTTTAAACTTGGTAGCATAAAGCATTGCATCTAACATATCTTTGCTCTGATTTTTTATAATACCTTTTTTGAAGGCAACATAAACTAATTCACTTGATCTCAAAAAATTTACTTTTGGAAGCTGAATTCTCAAAGAACCTTGTTTAACAGGTCTATGAAGTTTTTCTTCCATCAAACTCTTAAGATTTTGAGGCTTCTCACATAAAATTCTTGTAGTTCTTTCATCCATAGCAATAACATGATCAATATTTTTCTCTGAAAGTTTTAAACTTAAAGCTAAAATACTAGATTCTCCAAGATCAATTAAATGAACTGGATTATTATTAACATAAAAATAAGAATTAACTTCTTTAATTATATCACGTGAAATCCTGGATACATCTTTACTATTGATATTAACACTTTCAGGGAATTCTAAAACTCCTTCATCAATCAAAGATTTAAGCCTCAAAGCCCCTAATTTATATTTTTTTATAGTCAATGGGTTATTCACAATTTCCTGTTCAATTTCCCTAGTAATAATAAACTTCCCATTAAAGTTTTTCTTCAAATCCCTAAATATATGAAGCATGCAATTCATAGAGAAGGTTATCAAAGTTCCCGAATCAAATATAACTGCTTTCATTTTAACTCCCGAAAATAAAAGTAAATTTTTTTACCTTTACGAAATTTTAATTTTTCTGCTAAGCTCATCATAGGTTTATTCTTTTCTTCAGTATACAAATAAACTAAATCAAGTCTCTTTTTTTTAAGATAGTCTATCATAAAATTAGAAAGTTCTTGAGCAATTCCTCTTTTTCTATAATTAGGGTCAACAACAATAATGTAAAACTCCGCATATTTTCCAATCTTAAATATATTTGCTATAGCAACTCCTACAACTTTTTTATCTTCAACATAAACAACAGTATGAAATGACTTTCCCAAAATATACTCCCTTGCATGATTAGAATTATAATCTAATTCATCAGTTGAAGTAAGCATTGCATCACTATTTAGCAATTGAAGTATTCTTGAAGCATCTTTCATTGTCGCCTTTCTTATTTTCATTTAAAAAACTCCATAACATTTTTTATTCTTTTTTTAACATCTAAAGTCTGGTTCAAGATAGCATCTGGAATGCTTGTCTGGCCACTATACTCTGCAAGCTCCCATATTGAAATACCTAAAAGTTTAGCAGTCGCCTCCATAGAAATACCATGTTCATAAATCCTTGAAGCCTTGTTTATTCTGGCTTTTCTAAAAACATCTTGCACACTTTTCTTTAAATCATCTGAAAGTCCCTTGACAGAAAGAATATCTTCAATTTTATTCTTGAACATTTTTTCATTATTGGTTTCAATATATCCAATAAGCTGATCAATATTTGAAATGTAAAAATTAAAATATTTGTTAAACTCTTTTTCATCAAAAGATCCTCTTTTCTCAATTAATTTTCCAAGAGCATAAACAAGAATAGCGACAACAACATTATCTGTATCTCTATAAATAGTAACTGAATGCACAGTTTCATTGCTTAACTGTTTTAATTTGAATACATCTTGAGCTTTTGCAGCATTCCTAGCCTCTTTTAATAAACTTACAAGATGCTTATGTTCTTGCATATTTAAAATAGCTAAAAAGAATATATAAAACTATTG
>JBBSXX010000027.1:0-1496 GCA_038045565.1 Nanobdellota archaeon | reverse complement strand
TTTTTCTCTAATGGAAAATTTCTATTGAATGGTTACATATAGGTTAATGAGACATAACTTATATAGATGCCCTAAGGTCTTACTTTGGGGTTGTTCATTAAAATAAAATTATTATCATTAACTAATCGAAAAGAAAAGAAAAAGTGAAAAATAAAACTAAAATTAACTAACAGTTTGTTTTATATTTGCTATGTTGTCTGCAACTTCCACACCCTTTTTTGTAAGCTTTATCAGCTTAATTCGCCCCTTTTTCTCAAAAGTCACTAAGCCAAGTTCTTCAAGTGTTTGAAGAATCTTCACTGCATGACTGTATGTGCAGTCAACTTCTTTAGCAAGTACAGACCCGTATCGGACTCTAGCTAACTTTCTAAGCGCTATCATCATCAATGCAGGCTTTCTCCTAAAAAAGATGTCAAAGTTGTCTTTCATTTTGTTTATTTGTTTTGGGAACCTTTTTTAAAAGGTTCATTGTATATCCTAGATAAGATAATACGATATATATTATCTAACCTATATATCCGATTATATTTGTGGCGCTTTTAAATGTTTCGTGATTTAAAAAGCAAAAAATCGACGTAAATTCACTACTACTTGAAAGTTAGAATTTCTCATTAATTGGAAAACTTTTAGGTAAGTCTACTAAACTTTCAATTAATATGCCATTTATAGTTTATACTAACTTACTCTTTAACAATATATTTTAAACCTAATTATGAAAGTTTATTAACTTAAATTTTATTAATTATTTATGGTAAAAACAAAGAAACTTAGAATATTGGCGGCAGGAGATATTCATGGAGATTCAAGGCTTACAAAGAGACTTGCAGATAAAGCAGATAAGGAAAATGTAGATCTTGTTATATTAACTGGAGATTTAACTGGGTGGACAGAAACAAAAGATATACTTAAGCCATTTAAAGATAAAAATAAAAAAGTTCTATTAATACCTGGAAACTGGGATTCATTTGCCACAGCAGATTTCTTAGCAAACATTTATGGAATGAAAAATATTCATGGATATTCTGTTACATATGAAAATGTGGGAATTTTTGGAGCAGGCGGAGCTCAAGGGCCAGGTCCCGGAGCTACATCTGAAAATGAAATAATGAAAACTCTTGAAAAAGCACATTCAAGTCTAAAAGGTATAGAAAAAAAGATTATGATCACCCATATGCACCCCTCAGGAAGCAAATCAGAATTTTCAGGAGTTCCAGGATCAGAATCAATAACAAAAGCAATAAAAAAATTCCACCCCGATATTCTTCTTCATGGCCACATACACGAAGCAGCCGGATTTGAAGAGATGATTGATAAAACTCGCGTAATCAATGTGGGAAGAGAAGGCAGGATTATTGAGATATAAGAACACCAAATTAATTAGTTAAAAATAAATCTTAATGCTTATACCCAAAAACTTTATCATAATCTTTATGGTCAAAAATATCCATAATAAATGTGATTATTTCAATTTGATTTCCTGTAATTGTATAAACTAA
>JBBSXX010000026.1:2468-3951 GCA_038045565.1 Nanobdellota archaeon | reverse complement strand
GTTGGGATGCTGTTCCTCCACTCGCCCAAAACTCTAATCCTGGTGTAATATTTGGTACACATCTTCCAGCCTCTTCTCCGAATTTTTCATCAATTTTATCCTGAACAGTATTTCCTCCAAGTATTCCCCCACCAACATTGCTTATAGCTGACTTTAATTTTCCAGTTATTCCTTTCTTTAAATCCTGATTGTTTAAGTCTAAAGCAATCCATTTGCAATCTCTTTTATCATTATTCTCACAATCGGAACTTGAATTTTGTATAACGCAATCCTGCCATCTATTAACAACACATCCTGCCTGAGAAAAACCACCATCTAAGGAATCTTCTCCACAAACCTCATTTCTAAAATCTTCACAAGGTTCAACTATTTCTTCGCCCATAACACAAAGATGTCTGAAATGTCTGCTTCCAACACTATCTGTTTCAGCATTTTTATTATCATAAAAACACCATGATTCTCCATTTTTGAAGTCTTTTCCATTTGTTGTGTCTTTACAATCAGTTGTCTTACAAATATAATCTCCATAAGCTGGTTTTCCAGATTTATCTGCAGGAGTACATATACTTCCAGATAAATAATCACAATTTCCACAAGATTTAGATCCTGAATTACTCAATCCATTACCACAACTCTCTTCAGATTTTTTAACTTTAGTCCAATAATCAATGTCATTTATCTTTCCAGCATCATATATATTTGCCTGATTTCCACATGTATCAAGGAAATAAACTCCACTCTTCCCATCAATACAACTTGTTTTAGTGCTTTTACCACAATTTGTATTAAGTTCTTCTGCTGAACATAAGTAATCTTTATAAAATTCAATACTTGCATTGCTTAACCCGTCTAATTTTGTTGAATCGCACTCTCCTCTTGTTGTAAATTTACAAGTTCTTGTAAACTCACTTTCAAATACACAAGCTCCTACATCTTGTGCTTGAGCAATTGCAATACAACTTAATTCATCAGCGACATTTGTTCTAAAATCTGTTTGCAAACCATATAATGCTGAAAGTTTTTTACATCTCACTAAAGGCACATAAGCTGCTTGATCTCCTAAAACACAACACCCTAAATCACATTGAGCTATCTCACAAGAAGGACTATCACTCCAGACTCCATTACTAGCTTTACAAGCTTCTTCAGGAGTATTTTCCATACATATTCCTTCATCACTATCATAACAACATCCCTTTTTACAAAAAGAAGTTGCTTCACATGAGGTAGCAGTACTTCTAAAATTTGGATCACACTCACTTTGTTGATCATTTTGACAATAAGCTCCACTTAAAGTTTTTTCACAACATACACTTACTTCAGCTCCACTTGGTGTTGTCTGAGCAGAAGTTAATTGAAAAGATAAAATAATAAAACTAATTGATAGAGTTAATATACTAAACATTAGAATAAAGTTAGTTTCATTTAACAATTTAATTCTCTTACCATTAACCTCTTTATTATTTTTCATTTTCATCTCTTT
>JBBSXX010000026.1:0-2368 GCA_038045565.1 Nanobdellota archaeon | reverse complement strand
TAATTTTTTATCTGAGGGTTGATAAGGGATACTTCCCTTATAATTTATATCCTGCAGGCCAGGCATAACTTCTTACAGCAAACCAAAATACATCATTTGTATTTCTATCACTTACTAAGTATAATGTTGAACTATCACTTTGTTTTAATTTATTTACTCTTATTTGAGGGTATAAAGCCATATAAGCCAAACTTTCACTATCTCCATATCTTGCTTCATAATTTAATATAGAAGTTGATATAGACATAAGCTGATAAACACTACTTTTAATTTGAAAGTTAAAATTTTCATATCTGCTTGATGTTTCCCCTTTCTGAAAGTTAAATGGATAATTTATCTTAATTAATATTCTTTTTGGGATAATATCAACACTAAAATTAAGCCCACCTTTATTAACAGAATATCCTCTTGATTTTAAATCTTCTTCAACTTTATTAAAGCAGCCTTGAATGTCATCTCTAATAGACCTTTCAATTTCATTTTCTGTATTGCCCATTAAATTAGGATTTTGCATTACGCATGATTTATAGTACTCATTAGAATAACATAAATAAGATATTTTTGTATCATTAAATAAAAAATAATTGCTAGGAGTTAAACTACCTCCCTGCTTCATAATTAATTTTATCTCTGAATTTATTTGTTTATTATCCTCTATACAATTTCTTATTTCAGAATTAAAATCAACATCTCCACCAGAAATATTTTTTATGATTCCCTTACCATAATCTGTTAGAGCAAAGAATAAAATTACTCCAGCAATAATTACAATTGCAACAATTACAAAAATAGTTACTTGTCCTTTTTTCCCTCTTTTTTTAAAACTCATTTTTCTAACTTTTAACGACGATTTTATTTATAAATTTATGTTTGTTTTAAGATAGTTTCCGGTTTAACAATTACTGAGCATCCCCCATGAGAGTTACCCCAAATATCCTTACATTTTACACTATAAATTGTTTTTTCATCCCATTGTAAATCATGTGAAGTTGATGAAAAATCATCTATCTTAGTTGCATTAATATCATCAACATTAAATCCACAAGCAGGAGAATTAATTTTATAGCTACATATTGCATCTTCATCTGTGAAAAATGCTAAATTTCCATTACTATAATAGATTCTAGTAATTTCCGGAGCTTTTGTATCTAACTCCAGTTTAAAACTTGTATTTCCCATAGCAATATTACCAGCATTATCAACACATCTAATATTAAAGTTATAATTGCCTCTTATCAAACTTGTAAATGTCTGACTATGGCTATTTGAAATGGTATTTTTAAAAGTGATATAGGTTTGATTATTCATACTATACTGACAAACACTCTGGCCATTTTCAGCTCCTCCACTAGTAGAAAGAGTTAAATCAATGCTCGCAGGTTCACTTCCTTTCACAATTGTTCCTGAAGGTTGTATACTTGAAATTTGTAAATCACTAGAACTTTTTCTTAAATTATATTCATAATTATTTCCTATATTTCTAGATGTATTTTCATTTCCTAACCAAGGCTGATCTCTGCAAGAAATATAAAATTTATTTTCTTCTCCTTCAATTGTTAAATTTGTCAAACATGGATATCCTAAAAATGTTCCTCCGTCAACATCAGTTTCACAATCCATTGTATTTTGCATCTCAAAATATCCAACATTTTCTTTACTCCATTTACATTGGGAAGGTTCATTAATAAAAAAACCAGATTGCCACATTGTGGAATTGTATCTTATAACAGCATTATTTGCAGGAGCAGTTGCTGTAACAACCGGAGCTGTTAAATCAGGTCCAGGTCTTACACAAAAATTTATTTGATAATCAACAGGTGTTTCCTGACCTTCAACACTTGTACATTTAACATAAAGATTAACATCTCCAGTTTTATCTAAAATATAATTATAAATAGATTGATTTGAAACAGCTGTTGCGAATTCATCAGGATTATTAACTTCAGAAGCAATTATACTTTCAACGCTTGGAAGATATGTTGCAGTTGTATGATTTTCAGTATATATCTCTCCTTCTAAGAAATCATAACTTAAATCAGTATAATTTCCTCTCTCTTCTCCAATTCTACAAACACTTGGAATATTTGTTTTAACTCCAAATACAATCGGCGTAAATGCTTTTACACATTCCCCATCATCTTGTCTAATTTTAAATCCATTATCACTAACATCAATATATTTAAAACTCTGATTTAAAATTTCATAATAAGGAGTTATTCTCGGAGTTCCTAAAGTATTTTGAACAGTTATACACTCATCTTGTCCAGTATTCTCATTAATCAGCTTACAATTTTGTCCAAGACTTTCACATCTATATTTTGAACAAGGTTTATCAGGATCATCATTACAAAATTCACAATTTCCAACA
>JBBSXX010000025.1:0-9576 GCA_038045565.1 Nanobdellota archaeon | reverse complement strand
AGCAAGTAACGAACCTTTCTGGACACATCCATTTGAAGTTGCTAGAATTTTAGAATCATATGGTTACGCAGATCCAATTACACAATCTATAGCTTATCTTCATGATATTATTGAAGATACTGATATAGAACCAGAGGAACTAAAAAGTGTTTTCGGTTTTGAGATCTATAATGGAATATATGTACTTTCAAGAAATAAGGGAAAAAATATAGATGGAACAGAATTAAATGAAGAACAATATAAACAAAGAATATTATACGCTCCAAAAAGAGTACATAGAATTAAAATAGCAGATCTAATCCACAATACAAGGACTCTTTCAGTCCACTCAGAAAATGGAATAAACACAAAGATAAGAGATATTGAAGAATTTTATGTGCCTTTAGGGAATGGATCAGCTCGTATAATGGTTAGGGAATTAATAGAAAATATACAAAATTACAGGGTTAAAGCAGCTTCCTAAAAAAGTTTCTTCTGACCCTTACTTTCAATTAAATCATCAGTTTCTATCCCAAATACCTGAAAGATATTTTCAACAGCAGGCAAAACCTGCTTGCTCAAATAATATTCAATATCATACTCCTTAGTATCTTCTGGAAAAGCTGCTCTATCCCGAGTTAGTGCTTTTTTTTCAGAACTCTCTGCAATATAATACTGAATTACCATGCCTTGATTAACAGGAATTCCCAATTCAATCATTTTTTTAGCAATTGTAACATGAGGGGTTATAGCCTTATACTCAGAAATTGGTTTCTTCAATTGAGTTTTAATCATTATCTCTTTTCTCTCAATATTTCTTGACTTAACTTTTTTTATAATCTCTCTTGTAAATTTAACAGCTTCTTTTTCATTACCCTCCTTAAGAATAAGATATAAGACGTTATTCTGTAAATTTCTTGCAAGATTACACCAGTCTCTCCTAACTGTTTCAAATCCTCTTATTTTCATTTTACCCTCTTCATTTATCAAAGCATATTTCTTTTTTGCTCCAAACTCTCCTTTTCTTGTTGTAACCCATATACCTCTTTTATAAAAATCTTCAAGTTCAAGTTCCATAATTCCAGGAAGATCATTATTTATTTTCTTTAAAAAATCCAAAGCCTGAGTTTTAGTCTTCTTTCCTAATTCCAAAGCTATCGAATCTGTATCAGAGTATATAGGTTTAAATGCAGACTTATCAGCATTAGCAATAACCTCTTTCAAAAACTTTCTTGAAATAGCAGTAGTTGATGCAGAAGCTTCAGGACAATAATATCTCGCTCCAAAAAACCCTTGGTAGCCATAAGAAGCATTTGCCAATAATTTAAATGCATTACTTCTAGCTCTTAACAAAGGAGTTGGATTTTTCTTATACTCTTCTTTGTATTTTTTTCTTTTCTTAATAACATCTTCAAGCATTTCAGGGAAAAATCCTTTTTTCTTGGAAAAATAATACTCTCCATTTCCACTACCAACATCAACCTCTAAAAAGTCTTTTATCTTAGGTTTTTTATTACCAAGATATGTTGATCTCGATAAATTAAAAGTGCTTATGATACTTGGCCAATAACTAGTGAAGTCAAACATCACAATATTATTATAAAGATTAGGTTTTGGCTGAAGAATAAAAGCTCCTTCATATTTATCCCTTGATCTTCTTTTAGAAATTTCATGGTGGCCAGGTTTTTCCTCAATAATTTCATTATACTTAGAAATATTATGCATAATATAATTCTCAACATTTGCAGACATTCCATCTCTTGAAACATTAAATAAAGGTTCCTGCATAATCGCGCTAAATTCCTTAAGATCATGCCATATCTTCCCAAATAAATTATATGTTAAAATAGAATCATTTAAATTATAATCAAAAAATTTAATCCAATCATCATTAGACATTTTATGATCTGGTTTAAATTCATATTCTTTTTTCTTCTCTCCAAGCAACTCAAAGGAAACATCTCCTAATCCAAGAGTCTCACTTTGAAGATATTGGGAATAAGCACTTTCAATAAAATTGAAAACATCAATATGGGGAATTCCATAAATTTTTCCTCTTGGACTCATTCCACCACTAAACTTAATCCCACTACCATCAAGCCCTAATTTCAACTTTACTTTATTCTTTTCAGCTCTTGCTTTTATATAAGGTAAATCAAATCTATCTGAAAAATATCCTGCTAAAATATCTGGTTTTGCTTTAGTTACATATTCGGAAAAACCCTCAAGCATTAAAGATTCATTTTTAAAATATTCAACATTTTCTATATTTTTTGAAAGTTTTTTCCATGTTAATACTTTCTTAAAACCCTTTGAAACTAAAGAAATCATTAAAATATTTCCTTTACCAATTTCAAATTCATCGGTTTCAATATCAAAAGCTAAAACTTTTGGGATAAATTCTTCAAGAAGTTTATCAGGATTTTCTATTAATTCAAAACCATCCACTTTCAAACATAAATCAACATCAAGTTCATTAATTCCTCCAAACTCTCCACTAGCAATTAACTCACCTTTAACCCTATGCCAGTTGCCAGGAATTAATTTCTTTTCAATTATAAATTTAGAAATAAAATTTAAATCATTCTCCCTTATACAGCTAATATCCTTACTATCAATTTTCTCAGAGATTTTAGATACAGCCTTTTGTGAATTAACAAATATTTTTATTGCCTTTACATCTTTGTCCAGATACTTTTTGTTATGAATTTCAATTTTTACAACAAAAACACCCTCTTCTTTTATTCTCAATTTTGCTATTTCCCCAGAAAGTTCTTTAATTTTCTTATCACTAATCCCTTCTCTTAATATTGCCCAGAAATAAGGATTAAATTCATCAACTAAACAAACTCTTTTACCATTCTCACTGCGCCCTATAACTCTACCATAACTAATATTATTAAGTTCAAAATAATCATAGTCTATGGGGAAAAACACTAGGTCCATAAACATCTCAAATCAAGAGCATATTAAAAAGTTCTCTTAGCACAAATTAGTATATTATTTACTCGTTGATAGTAACATATAGAAAGGTTTAAAAAAGAGGGAATTATGAAAAAATATGATAAATTGGCCAACATCAACAGACTTAGAAATCTATAGAAACTTAAGAAGGGCAGTTTATGAATCTGATACAGATTTTTCTGGAGGAGTTAATGAATTAAATGTAGAAAGAGTAAGGGGAATTATTAGAACAATTTGTTATATTCCCGCAATTCCCATAGGAAGAAATGATGTTGTATCCTTATCAGAAGCAACAATCCCTCAATTAAATGCATATTTAACTAGACAATTAAAAGCCGCAGATATGGCTCTAGGAGTGAGAGAAGAGTTCGCAGGACCATCTGAAAGAACCTATTTTCCCAGAATGGAACAATCCATGAAGCCTATGAGTTTAGATGAAGCTTTGTCTAGCGGAGATGCAAGTTTAGTAGAAGCGGCTTGTAATGCAGCTGGATACGATTATTCAGAATATCATGATTTATTTGATGATGATTAACTATTTATATTATATTTAACTATTTATTCTATGGGTTTAAACATCAGAGATATAGTTCCTAGAAAAGAGATAAGTTTAGAAGAACTAAAAGGCAAGGTAATTGCTATTGATGCCTTTAATACTCTATATCAGTTTCTAAGTTCTATAAGACAGCATGATGGCACCCTTCTTCAAGATTCAAAAGGCCGAGTTACAAGCCATTTATCTGGAATTTTTTATAGAAATATGTCTTTATTAAATGAGGGAATAAAATTAATTTATGTTTTTGATGGAATACCTCCAGAATTAAAATATGAAACAAATACCAAAAGAAGTGAAATAAAGAAACAGGCTCTTGAAAAATATGAAGATGCAAAAGAAAAATCTGATCTAGAATCAATGAGACGTTATAGTCAGCAAACAACAAGATTAACATCAGAAATAATTGAAGAAAGCAAAGAACTTTTGATAGCAATGGGAATAGCAGTTATTCAGGCTCCAAGTGAAGGAGAGGCCCAAGCTTCATATCTGGTTAGAACACAGCAGGCATATGCAGTGGCCTCTCAAGATTATGATTGTTTACTTTTTGGAGCTCCTAAAATAATACAAAATTTAACACTAGCTAAAAAAAGAAAAACAGCTTCAGGATTTATTGAAATAAAACCAGAAATGATAGAACTTGAAAAAGTACTTAATAGTCTCCAAATAGATCACGATCAGATGATTTGTTTAGGAATAATTACGGGGACAGATTATAATCCGGGTGGAATTTATAGGATGGGTCCAAAAAAAGCTCTTCAAGTAGTGCAAAAATTTAAACAACCTTCAATAATATTTAAGCAATTTGAGGAGCAGGATTTTAATTGGCAGGAAATTTTTGAGATGTTTAAAAAACCTGATGTAGATAAGATAAGTGAAATAGAATTTCCAAAATTTAATCCCGATAAAATAAAAGAGATTCTTATGGAAAGAGAATTTTCAGAGGACCGAATTGACAACCAGATAAAAAAACATCTTGAATTAAAAGAAAAAAAGAAGCAAAAAGGTCTTGGAGAGTTTATCTAATCAATAGTGAACTACCCCAAGGCAAGACCTTAGGGCATCTAGAAAGTTATGTAATCATCAACTTATGTTTAAACATTCAACAGAAATTTTCCATAGAAAAAAAGTTTATAATTAGATTATTTAATTTTAAGACTAAGCAAATATGTTTAGTATTGTTACCTATATTTTATCCCTGTGCCAAGAGCACAGGGTATTACGGAAGAATAAAAAAATAATTTAATATCATCATCCCATATTTAATGTCTTAAATTTATATACAAAAAAATGGTTTAGTATTTTTACTTAAATATTAGTCCAAATCAAAAGAATTCTCAATAGCATATTTTGTCATTTCTGTATTAAGCCCTAAACTTAATAAAAAACCATTAAGATCTTGTCTATTAACCTTTAAACTATTAATAAGAATAAATTTTGATTTATACTTATTAAAAAGCCTTATATTTTGCATAACCCTTGAAAAATAATCTTTATTATCTTTATTCTTCACAAGAAAATTAAAATCAAGTCCAAATGTAATATTATTTTCTTTAGCCAAAGCACATAACACCTGATTTAAGCCAGAATCTCTCTGTTTTAATCTAGAATTCCTTCCGCTCTCTGAAAGACTTCTTAATAAAAAGAGATCCACTTTTTTATTTTCAAGTATTTTTCTATTAAATTCATCTCCCCTAGCAACAACAATAATTACTTTCTTCAAAGAAAAAGCCTTGTCAATATCTTTTCTAGCATCATTGATATTACTAGTGTCTATAACCAAACTCCCATTTACCATATTTAACAAAAAGAATAATACTTTATAATTTTAACTAACCATCAATTATAAATTAAAGTTCCAACAAACTTCTTTCCAGATATAGCCTTATCAAGATTGTTAAGATTGCTTCCAACAATAATTGTTTTGATTTTATTCCTCCTTATTATTTTAGATGCACTTTGATCTAAAACAAAATGTTGTCCTGGCTTAAAAGAAAGTTTATTGGCCATTTTATCAAATTCATTCCATGAAATTGCAGGAATAAATTTAGCATCCTTATGTTCAAGAGGATTCTTATTGTACAATCCATTAATATTCGTAATATTAATAAATAAAGAATTAAAATGAGAAGCTATTTGAGCAGCAGTTCCATCACTTGTCTGATTAGGCTTGTATTCTAAAGCTCCACAGAAAACAAAATTCCTTCTTTTAAGTATATTACTTAGTTTAGGTAAATCATGGGGAATACCATCTTCATTTTCTTCATTAAAAAAATAACTCATAAATCTTGCATTATGTCTTGTTATAGAAATACCTGCATAACTTTGTAATTTATCACTCTTGCCAGCTTTTCTTAAACCCTCTATGTACATTCTTGAAACACTTCCCCCTCCACAAACAATAATAAATTTTCTTGTTTTAGAATGTTTTAGAATTATTTTTTTAAACTTTTCAAGAAAATTATTATTAATTTCTCCATTTTTTATAATCTGACTACCACCAAGGCTTATAACAATTATCTCTCTTTTCATGTTATAAAAAAGGAAAATAAAGTTTTTAAGTCTATTTGAATATATAATCTTGAATGATAAAAAATAAAAGGGTATCTCCTTTATTTAAAGTATTTAATAAAAAAAGGGTTCCGGTTTGTGATTATGAAGGGATATGTAAAAATAAGGCCTATAAAGAGGTTTATCCATTTTTATTAAAGAAAAAACATAAAAAGGGTGGATGGAGTTATTTATGTAAAAAGCATTTTTTACAGGAGCAAAAAAGATATAAAAGAAAGTTACCTTACGCAAATGTAGAATATTAACTAAATTAAATCAAAAAATTCGTCTCTTGTTAAACCCGATTCTTTAATTATTGCTAATAATGTTCCTTTTGCAATTTCGGGATGATTTGGAACAGTAATTCTTCTAAATGGATTAATATTTTGCCTTAGAATTATATGACTTCCTGTCTGATGATCAATCCCATAACCTAATTTACCTAAAATTTTAATTAATTCTTTACCAGAAATTCTTGGTAGTTTAGGCATTTACCTCTACAACCTCTTCATAAATGCTAGAGGGAATAGGTTCATTATGCTTTCTTAAACTTTCTAAATACCCTTTTATAGCATCTTTAATATTTTCAATTGCCTCTTTTCTTGTCTTTCCTTGAGATATGCATCCTGGTAGAGTTGAGCAACTAGCTACAAAAATACCATCTTCATCTTGTTCTAAAATAATCCTAAGTTTCATCTTATTAATATTTAAATAAAATTATATATAAATCTTTCTAATTTCCAAAAAAGTAAATAGAAAGTTGAAATAATTTAGGTAATGTAATCAAGAAAACCTTGAGTTTACCACACCTTAAGAGGTGTGGTTTTCTGGATGATCCAAAACCAAGAAAAGCTATGCTTTTCTGGCCCAGAAAATCTAAAAAAATTATCAAGATTTTCTAGGATCTAGAACCCTAAAGTTACTACCACATTCTAAAGAATGTGGTTTTAGATTTATGGACATAAAATTAATTAAATGTTAAGATAATTAGGGCTACAATAATTCAATGTTAAAGCAAGAAAAGATATTGGATGTTACCTAAAATTTTACCTTACAGTAAAAAGCTTATCATCCTTAACATCAAATATTCCAAGCCTTACTCCACAATCTATCCATCCATGAGCATAATATATCGCCCCAAAAGCATTAACTAAATCCCCTTTTTTTTCAAAAAACTTAGAATCAGAAAGATAAGCAGAAGCCATTTTTATTATTTCCTTAGCGTCCTTCTCTTTTTTCTTAATAATATTCTTTTTAACAATAGACAAAGCCTTGCTAGTTAAAGCATAGTATTTTTCAATGTCTTTTTTAGTTATTTTGGATTTCATAATCAACCTAGTAAATTATTTACTTTTTTGTTTATAATTTTAGGATATTTCTTAAGATACAAGTTAAGTTTAGTTTTATTAATTTTACTTTTAATTGTTTTTAGCGTATCTTCATCAACTCTCTGCTTAAAATAAATAAGATCAATAAATGTCTTTTCAATATCTGAATATGGTAAATAAAAATCATTATCTTTCAAATATTCATAACCGAAAAAATATCTTTTATTTAGTTTTCTTAAAAGAATATTTTTACCAAAGACTTTTCTTATACCGGGCCTTATTTTTTTTGTAGTAATTATTACTGGTATTGTCTCTTGTTCCCAAATGTTATGAAAGCTTAAGGCATCCTGTAATCCTAAATAAGATGGTTTAAAGCAAAAAACAGCAAGTTGATAATTATCTTTTGTAGTATAATAGCCTTTTGTTATTCTCATAACTTTTCCATTTTTTATTAGCCCCCTTATTAATTGTTTAGTATAAGAGCTTCTATGATTTTTTTCCCTAACAACTCTCTCAATCGAAGGATAGTCAACAACAGGGCTATTATCAAATAAATTTAATATTTTATCTATATATTTTTTCTTTCCCATATTAAATATACCTTTTTATGTAATTTAATATATCATTAACATCTGGAACAATTCCTTCCAAAATTATGGTATTTAAATCAGATTTATCAATAGGTTCAACAAATTCATCAATTAACTTTTTTAAATCTTTTTTAATTATATTAAAATCATTTACGTAACGAATTAAAAAGAAAACATCATAAATATCCCTGATTTTTCTCCTGTTCATATATGCATCAATCTTTTCTTTTATCAACTGTTCAGGGGATAAAGTGTAGATATTAATAAAATTACCATCAGAAAGTTCATATTCTTTTAATATTCCTTTAACTTTTTTAAATATAGCCTCAAATCTGACAATAGTTCTTTCAAATAAAAGAGTGGAAAAAATGCTGGTTTCACTTATCTTTTTTCTTTCAATAATAAATCCTTTCTTTTCAAGGCTTTTAAAAAAAAGATTAATTTTATCAAGGTCTCTTACTAGATAAAAATCTACATCTTCTGAAAACCTATTTCCATTATAGCATCTCCATATAGCCGTACCTCCATGAAAGACAGCTTGATTAAAAAATCTGTAAATTTCTTTCATAATAATATCTTGAGCTTCAGCTATCTTTCTATGGGATTCTTTCTTCAATCTTAAAGTTAAGGGAATAGCAACCATTTTTGTATAATCTACCAAAGTTATATATATTGATAACTTTAGTTGATTTATAAATATTCGCTTTTAAGAATAAAAATTTCAGTTATTAAAGAACTACACAAATATTTAATTTTTGTTACTTAAACCCTTCTGTCCCAAGATAAGTTAATATCTTTTTAATTTCATTAATTGTCTCTTGTTGATCTTTTTTATCAGACATTCTTACAAATTTAATAAGTAAATCAATTAAATCCTCTTTACTTAAAGTCCTCAATTTAAAACCATCAGTGATAAAATAGAATCTAAAACTTCCATACTTTATTTCTTTGATAACAATACTCCCGACATGACCTAATGTTTTCCCTTTTTTGGGATTTTCTTCAAGAGATTTTATCAAAGCAAAAACTTTAATAGCATCTCCACCAAATTTTTTTTCAATTTTTTCATAAAGATCTTCAATAATCTCTATTTTTGCCATTTTTTATTATGCCTTTCTATAGCCTCTTCAATTGGAATAAATCCTTCACTAGACATTAAAAACTCCCTAAGTTGCTCTTTAACAGCCAATTTATAGATTCTTCTAAGTATTTCATCATAACTTTCTCCTTTAACTCCAAAAGTAGATATTTTATCTTTTATTTCTTTGCTTAATTGTATTGATGTAATTTCCATTTTACCTATAACATCTATAGTACCTATAGCAACTATAGTTTATAAACTTTTTCCTTTAAAGTTCTGTCTAAAGGTCTCTAAAACTTCAGAAGTAATTTTATAGTATTTATCTAGTTTAGCTTTAGTAATTTTATCTTTTACCATTATTTAATTAAATCCTTTTTATTTCATCTAAAATCTCTTTTTTTCTTAATTTAAATTCTTTTGGGGTTAAATTAAACGACCCATAATCATTGAAATTTCTTATTATAAACATCAATCTCTCAATATAATTATCCAAAGAATATTTCTTTATAATTTCTTTATATTTCTTGAAAT
>JBBSXX010000024.1:0-1477 GCA_038045565.1 Nanobdellota archaeon | reverse complement strand
TATTAATAATATAACAAAAGAGGGTGAAAAATGATTGATTCTGAATATAAGAAGATTAATGAAAATCCATATGAAGTAAATAATCCTCCAGAAATTATAGAAAAAAAGCTTGAAAAAACAAGAAAGCTTTCAATAGTTGAAGGTTCTGCAGCATCTGTTTCAACAGGAGCTGGGGAAAATTACATACCTCCCTATGCTCTGGCCTTAAATGCAAATAATGCTCAAATAGGCCTCTTATCAAGCTTTCCTGGAATTCTCGGTCCTCTAGCCCAAATATTTGGTAGCAGGTTAATGGAAAAGTATGATAGAAAGAAATTAATCATACTATTTGTTTCACTGCAGGCAGCGAGCTGGTTATTATTTGTTGTTGCAGGAATTTTATTTTTAAAATCATTTGCTCCAGATCTTATAATCCCTTTTTTAATAACCTCATATATCATAAATGTAGTTTTCGGATCTTTTGTAAGCCCTTCCTGGTTTTCAATGATGGGAGATATAGTTCCTGAAAAAATTCGCGGAAGATATTTCTCAAAAAGAAACAGAATAGCAGGCATTGTATCAATAATCGCAACAATCGTAGCAGCATTCTGGCTTGACTACACAAAAAATATAGATATTGCAATAATCGGGTTTATCTGTCTATTCATAATCTGTTCAATTGGTAGATTTATTTCAGCATATTATTTCACAAAACACTATGTTCCAAAAATAAAACTGGAGAAAGGATATTATTTTTCTTTCTTCCAATTTATAAAAAAAGCTCCAACAAATAATTTTGGGAAATTTGCAATTTATGTTGCTTTGATAAATTTAACCGTTAGTTTTGCAGGCCCATTTTTTGCAGTATATATGTTAAAAGATCTTAATTTTAATTATTTCTGGTTCACAATTGTAAATATATCTTCTGGTGTTTTTTCAATATTAATAATGCCTTTATGGGGCAAGTTCGCAGATAAATATGGAAATAGACAGCTATTAAAAATTGGAAGTTTAATTGTTCCTTTCATTCCAATTTTATGGCTTTTTAATACAAATCCAATTTATCTAATCTTAGTTCCACAATTAGTTTCAGGTTTAGGCTGGGCAGCATTTAATTTAGGAGCTTCTAATTTTATTTACGACGCTGTTACAGTTCAAAGAAGAGGAATAATTTTAGCATATTACAGTATTTTAAATGGTATAGCTGTATTTATCGGAGCAGGACTTGGGGGATTAACAGCTCAATATCTTAATATAAGTTTCATGAATGTCTTCCTTTTCATATTCTTGATCTCAGGAATTGCTAGACTATTAGTGGTATTTTTAATGCTGACAAAAATAAAAGAAGTAAGAGAAAATGTTACCCCCATTAGACTAAATCCATTTGTATATCTTAAAGAAATGCATATAATGTCTGGAATTAGCCATCCAGTTTCTGGAGTGCAAAAAGCATTAATGCATCCAAAAGAATTAGAAAAAATATTTAAGAAAAAGAAGT
>JBBSXX010000023.1:0-1080 GCA_038045565.1 Nanobdellota archaeon | reverse complement strand
TCTTTTAAATTTAGAAAATTCTCTTGTAGAAACTTCAAATAAAGGTAAAAGTCTAGTTAATGTTTTTTCAAGTTCATTTTTTAATTCATCAGTTTCCATAAAGTTAATAATTTTAAGAGTTTAATAAGGATATTTAAAGATTTATATTATATTTGCTTGCCCAAACTCTCAATTTCTTTTGCAATACTTAACAACTTAGATTCTTGGCCCTTTCCACAAAATATTTGAAGTCCAACAGGAACTCCATTTATATCTCCAGCAGGAATACTAATAGCGCAAATCTCTGCGAGATTTGCTGGTATTGTTAAAGCATCATACCCGTAGACCTCTTCCAAGTCCATACTCTCTCCAATTCTCCAAGGAAGTCCAGGACATGTAGGAACTATAACACAGTCAACTTTCTTAAAAGCCTCTTCAAATTCTTTTTTAATTAATTCCTTAACTTGGAGGGCTTTTTTATAATACCTTCCTTCATATTCAGCTCTAGAAATTTCAGCTCCCCCTAAAATTCTTCTTAATAATTCCGGTCCTGCAACCTCTTCAATTTTTTTGCCAAATCTTCTTCCATCAAATTTTCTAGTTCCACTATATACTTCAGTATAAACAATTGGATAATAAGTTTGAACAGCTACACCAACATACTTAATTTCAATTTGTTTCTTATTCCAAGAAAATTTCTTCACACTCTCTTCAATCTTAGAATCAATTAATTTTTGAATTTCAGGTTTTGCTAAAGGTTTTATAATTCCAATGGTAATTTTCTTATTTTTCAGAGATTCTAATTTTATATCTTCTCTTTTATAGCTAATGGGATCTCTAACATCAAAACCTTTTATTACATCAAGTAATAAACTTGCTGATTCCACATCTTTAGCCAAAGGACCTATCTGATCAAAACTCATAGCCATATCAACTAAACCATATCTTGAAACAAATCCATAACTTGGCTTCACTCCAACAATTCCACAATGAGAAGCCGGATTCCTAATGCTTCCTCCCGTATCACTTCCTAAAGCTAAATCACAAAAATCAGCAGCAACCGAAGCTGCCGAACCAGAAGAAGTTCCTCCAGGGATTAAA
>JBBSXX010000022.1:0-2183 GCA_038045565.1 Nanobdellota archaeon | reverse complement strand
CCTTCATTTCTAAACTGCCTTCCAATTTCAAAAGTTTTTCCATAACCAGCAACCATTAGCTTTTTCTGCCAAAGTTCTCCCATTGAGATTCTTAAGAAAACACCAATATCTAAGGCATTATGACGAGTTTTAAATGGAGTTGCAGCAGCACCTCCTGCACTTGTCTCTAATACGGGAGTTTCAACTTCTAAAAATCCCTTCTCTAAAAGAAAACTTCTTATACTAGCCCAAAATTTAGATTTTTTAATAAAAAGCTCTTTTACTTCAGGATTCATTAAAATATCTAGATATCTTTTCCTAAACTTTTCTTCATCATCAACTAAACCATGATACTTTTCAGGTAAAGGTAATATTGATTTAGTAAGAAGCTCAATATTTTTTATTAAAATAGATAGCTCATTAGTTTTAGTTCTAATCACTACTCCTTCCACTCCAACAAAGTCTCCAGCATCAAGATATTTCTTAAAAAACTCAAATTGTTTATCTGGAGTCTCTCCATCCTGGCTTACAAGTTGAATTTTTCCAGTTGAATCTTGAAGAGTTGCAAAAGATATTTTTCCAAGATCTCGTTTAATCATTATTCTACCAGCAACAGAAACTTTATTTTTAGTTTTAGATTCTTTTTTCAGTTTCTTATACTTATCTTGAAGTTCAGAAGCATTATTTTTGAATTCATATTTATTTGGATAAGGATCAATCCCAGCCTTTCTAAGATCCTCAACTTTCTTAATCCTAGCATCAATAATCTGATCTTCTCTTCCCATATATTATTTTAGAAAACTGAATTTAAATATGTTGTTGAGTTAAAGATTAGATATTAAAACTAAGTAAAGTATTAAGATTAATTCAATTATAAATAAAATATAAGCAGGGATACCTATCAATCTTATTAACTTAACTTCTTTAGGATATTTTCTATAAAGACTTTTATCAAAAAACACCCTAATTAGCAGATTTTTAGATAAAGCCCAGTCTTTTTCAGAGGCTTTACCAAATTTTTTGGTTTTCTTGTCAATTCCAGTCCACAAGGAGATACTTTTCCCCCCCCAGAATCTTTAACAACAATTTCTTTAGTAAAAATAGGAAACTCATCCAAAGTATAAATGTTGGTATAAAAAGTATAATTACTAAAGTTAACAAATCCATAATTTATTGTAGGAATACATGTTTAAATATATTTTCAAGAGATGATTTGGAATTGTGTTACAAATCTTTTTTTAATTCACAAGTCAAATAATTATGTGCTCTTACAAACCCTGCATAATCTTCTTCACTAAAATGCCACTTATCTAAATTTCCTCTAGCATTTTCTACCATATATGAGTAAAGCACTAATTTATTTTTAATATAACTATTTCTTAAGTCTGGGTTGTTTAAAATTCTCAACATATTTTGTTCAGAGTGTAATGTTTTATCCATATCATCAAGACCATATACTATAAATTCATCATGCTCGCTTACTGCAAAAGGATTTTGTATAGGCACTGGAACTTCATCACTTACTCCAATAATATATCCATCTCCAGGATTTCCAGTCATTCTAAATAATCCATTTGGAATTCCTTGAAATAAACTAGTAGGCATAACAAAATAATCTATTACACGCCCATCTAAATTAGCTTCTCTTTTGGGATATTCTCTTTGAGTAAAATTCTCTCTCCAAGTATCTATTAATTCTTTTGAAAATTTATCCATTGTAAAATAAGTCTAGAATTTCTTTTTAAGCCTTTCTATTTTTCTCAATTATATATGCAATACCTTAAACTCTTTGAAATCCTGGAAAGAAGTTTCATTCATAAGAGCCTCTCTTACTTGTGTATTTTTAGCCCCTATTTTACATCTTTCAAACATCTCATCAACACTATCTATCTCTCCTTCAACAAACACCTCAACACTACCATTATCAAGATTCCTTACAAATCCCTTTAATCCAAGACTATCTGCATGATCTTTTATAAAATTCCTAAAGAAGAGATTTTGCACACTTCCTTTAATAATAATTTTAGCAGCTTTTTTCATTTTAAAATATTAAGTTGTTTTTCTGTTATTTTGGAAACTTTAGATTGTAAAATCTGAAGTATGGGAATTTATTCCCATTAACCTTTTCGTTAAAAGGTTTATTTTCTGTTTTGCGAAACTTTTACAAAAGTTTCTTTTGGAAACCTTTTCGTTAAAAGGTTTAT